>JAWVDX010000298.1:0-4250 GCA_033857015.1 Gaiellaceae bacterium | reverse complement strand
GCCGTCTGCGTGTAGACGCGGGCGTACGGCGCGGTCTGCGCGTGCATCGCCTGGTACAGGCGCAGCGGCGGCTCCTGGATCAGCGCCCAGACGTGCTCGGCGGCGCACTCGACGGCGAACGGCTGCTCCACGTAGTTGAGGACGACGAGGTAGTCGCAGCGCTCCACCGGGTCGAGCGTGAACCGGACGCCGGCCCATGTTCCCGAGCGGCCTGGCGTCTGGCGGAGGAGGTCGGGGTCGCTCCAGTTCTTCGCGATGCGGACGAGCGTCATCCGCTCGCGATGCTCCAGCCCGGCGGCGCGTCGCGCGGCGCCGAGGTGAGCACCGTGCGGTTGCCGCCCCGGTCGGCGGCGTCGTTCAGCGCCCGCTGGGCCGCCGCGATCAGCTCCTCGTTCGAGGTCGCGTCGTGTGGGAAGGTGGCGATGCCGAGCGCGACCGAGACGTCGATCTCCTCGCCGTCGGCGAGCGAGAGCCGCCGGCCGCTGACGACGAGGCGGATGCGCTCGCCGACGACCCGCGCCGTCTCGGAGGCCGTCTCCGGGAGGATCACGCCGAAGTCGAACGCGCCGAGGCGGAGCGGGACGTCGGTGGCGCGCAGGTTGACCCCGATCGCCTCCGCGACGGCGCTGAGCGTCTGTGCGGCGGCCCCCTCTCCGAAGCGCAGGGTCAGCTCGTCGAAGGCGTCCGGGCGCACGAGCAGCAGGCTGACCTCGTGGTTGTGGCGGCGCGAGCGCTCGAGCTCGTACTCGAGGACGCTGGCCCGCCGCGCGCCGCCCAGCTTCTGCTCCAGCACCTCGGTGGCGCGGATCCGCTCCAGCTCGTCCCGGGCGGCGACGAGCCCGCGCTGCCGGCGGTCGAGCTCGATGCGGGCGCGCGCGCTGGCGAGGCAGACGGCGAAGACGAGGATCGCGCCGATGAGCTCCCGGGCCAGGTGGGCGCTGCCGAGGCGCCCGTAGTGGAGCTCGAGGATGAGGAACGCGCCGGTCGCGGCGCCCGCGGCGGCCCGCGCCGCACGCCAGCCGATGCGGTACGAGACGACGGCCAGGACGCCGACGACGACGAGCTCGAGCGAGCGGCCCGGCCCCTGGCGGCCGAGTAGCGCGAGCGCCACGAGAAAGGCGAGCGCCAGGGCGACGACGATCGCGTCGAGCCCGGCGACCGCGCCCGCGGGCGGCGCTTCGGGCTGCGGGGTGCTCTCGTCGGTCGCCACAGTGGTCGTGTTCGCCAGGAGCAGGAAAATCCCCGCTCTGTGAGGAATGCCCTCCCTAATCTAGTCAGTGGTGTAGGTACGAGCGGCTCGTGCCGATACCTGCGGTAGGAGTCCTATGGCGGAATCTACGAATCAGCGCTTGCGCCGCTCTCTCTTCGGATACCGGCGCACCCAGGTCGAGGTCGCCCTCGCGGAGCTGCGCCTGACCTTGCGCCACCTCCAGGAGGACCTGGTGGAGACCCGCGAGCGCGCCACGAGCTTCGAAGGCGAGCTGCGCGAGACGCGCATCGAGCTGGACAGCCGCCGCGCCCGCGAGACCGAGGTCCAGCAGGCCTTCGACGCCGCGCAGGAGCGGGTGCGCGAGATCGAGCTCTCCGCCGAAGCGACCGCACGCGCGATCCTCGCCGAGGCCCAGGAGAAGGCGTCGCGGACGCGCGCCGAGGCGCACCTGCGCACCGAGTCCGTCTCCGGCCAGATCGACGAGCTGCTCAACCTGCGCGACACGCTCGTCCAGACGATGCGGGGGGTCATCCGCGACTTCGACTACGCGGTCGAGCGGGTCGAGAAGGGCGAGTCCGTGCTGCAGGCGGAGCCGGTCGCCGTTCCGCAGCCCGAGCAGCCGGGCGAGCAGAGCCACCCCGTTGCGCCGCGCACACACGGGCCCGAGGACGAGCAGCGCTTCGAGGGCCGCGTCGAGCTCGAGGCCGGGCCGTTCAGCGACTTCGCCGCGCTCTCCTCCTTCGAGCGCGCCCTGGCGCGCCTCGGTGGGGTGGAGGACGTCTACGTGCGCCGGTTCGCCGGCGAGCGCGCGCTCATCGAGCTCTCGCTCGCGCAGCCGCTCGCCCTCATCGGCGCGATGCGCGACAACCTGCCGTACGGCCTCGAGATCCAGTCCAACGAGCCGGGCCGCCTCTCCGTCAAAGTCGCGATCGCAGCCGGGACGTTCTAGGCCGTGGCGGTCATCCGCTACTACCGGCTGTTCTCCCTCTTCGCCCTCGTCATCGCGGTCCTCGCGCTCTTCGTCGGGTTCTTCCTCGTGTGGGTGATCATTCCGGTCGCGGCGATCGGCTTCCTGTACCTCGGCTTCGGCCTCGGCGGCGGCGTCTCGTCGCTGCCGCTCACGGTGCAGGCCCGCGAGGAGCGGCGCGAGCGGCTCGCGTCGGAGGCGCAGGCGCGCAAGCGCGGCCTCGAGCGGGAGCGCCAGCAGGGTGACCTGCCGGCGTGAGCGAGGCGCTAGATCTCGAGGCGCACGTGGCTGACGCGCAGCACCGGACGCTGCACAGCGAGGCGCTCCTGGGCGCGCTCCTGCCGCGCACGCGGCCGGGCGAGCGGGCCGAAGAGGTGCTGCTCGACCTCGGGATCGTGTCCGACCGCGACTTCGCGCTCGAGCTCTCGGTGCGCGCCGGGCTGTCGATGGTCGGCCTGCGCGGCTTCGTCCCCGACGAGAAGCTGTTCCTCTACCTCCCGGTCTCCGTCGCCCAGCGCGAGCGGATCATCCCGCTGGTGCTCGTCGGCGACTCGCTCAAGCTGGCGAGCGCCTACCTCGATCCGGATCTCTCCTACGTCCGGGGCCGGTTCCCGCACCTCGAGCTCGAGCTCGTCATCGCGTCGCGCGGGGAGATCCTCGCGGCGCTTGCTCCTCTCACCCGCGGCTAAGCCCTATGTCGAGGCTTGCCCCCAGGGCTGATGCGTTCTACGAGCGGCTTGCGCTACACGCGGGTCTCTCGTTCGTCGACCTCGCCGCCTCGCCGGGGCTGCTCGACCCGCGCGCGGCGCGGCTCCTCTCCTCCGGTGCGTCCCGCTCGCTCGGGCTGCTGCCGATCGCCTTCGAGGGCGAGCGCCTCGTCGTGGCGACCGCACGGCCCGGGGAGGAGCGCTCGCTCCAGGTCGTGCGCGCCATGACCGGACGGGAGCTCTCCGTCGTCGTCGCGACGCCGGACGACCTCGATGCGGCGCGCCGCGCAGTCTTCGGCGCGACCGGCCCGCTGCGGCTCGTCCTCGGCGGCCGCGGACGCGAGCCCGTCGCTGCGCCCGCCCCCGAGCCCGAGGCGGCTGACGAGCGGCGCCTGCGCCAGCTCGCCGAGCACGCGGGGCTCGCCTTCGAGACGCTCGACCCGGACGGAGGCAGCGACCCGGTCAACCCGGTCGTCGCGCAGCTGCTCTCCGAGGAGAACTGCCGCCGCTTCGGGCTGCTGCCGATCTCGGCGCAGCGCGGCGTCGTCACCGTCGCGACCTCGGCTCCGTTCGACGAGCTCTCGCTGCGCGTCGTCCTGGCGCTGACCGGCCGCCGGCCGCGGGTCGTCGTGGCCTCGCGCGCCCAGGTGGCGCGGGCGATCGACCGCGTCTTCGGCCCGCTCGGCACGCCGCTCCAGCGCGTGCTGCCGCAGCTGCGCCCGCTCGCTGTTGCCGGCGCGCCGGCTCCTGCCTCCGCCGTGCCGGCCGTCGAGGCCGAGCCGCGCAAGCTCGGCGAGGTGCTCGTGGCGCTCGGCCTCGTCTCGGACTCCCAGATCGACGAGGCGCTCGACGTCCAGGCGCGCACGGGCGACCGCCTCGGCGAGGTGCTCCTCCACAGCGGCGTGATCGACGAGCGCGACCTCGCAGGCGCGCTGGCCGACCAGCTGCGCCTGCCGCTCCTCGACGTCTCCGCGTTCGAGCCCGACCCGGAGGCGATCAGGATCGTCCCGGAGCCGCTCGCCCGCCGGCACCGGTTCATCCCGCTCGCGGTGCGCGACGGGATCCTCTACCTGGCGATGTCCGACCCGCTGGACGACGACGCCCTCGCCAACCTGCGCGAGCACACCGCCATGCCGCTGCGCACCGTCGTCGCCTCGCGCACCTCGGTCGAGACCCTCCTGCAGCGGATCTACTCCGGCCGCTACATCGACGTAGCGACGGCGGAGCTGCTCAACCGCGCTCCGGAAGAGTCGGCCTACCGGGTGCTGACGCCCAACCAGAAGCTCGTCTTCGGAACGGCGGCCCTGCTCTTCGCGATCTCCTTCGCCTGGAAGCCGATCGCCACGATCGTCGGCTTCAACGTCGT
>JAWVDX010000297.1:0-2878 GCA_033857015.1 Gaiellaceae bacterium | reverse complement strand
TCAGCTGCTGCGGTAGCTCGTCCACGAGGCGCTGATCCTACGGGAGGACGAGTCAGGCCAGCGCGAGGTGCTCGCGGATGCGCTCCGCGACCGACTCGAGCGCCAGCTCCTCGCCGGTGACCTCGCGGAGCATCTCCTCCGCCGTCCAGCGCTGGCCCTCGCTCCACAGCTCGCGGAGGAGGGAGCCGGCCTCGCGGGAGGCGAACCACTCGTTGCCGAACTTGGTGCGCAGGAAGCTGCGGAGCTGCGCCTCGAGCGCCCACGAGCGCAGGTACGAGGAGACGTAGAAGCCGGGGTCGATGTCGGCGAGGAAGTCGGTTGGGCTGGGCTCGATCTTCAGCGCGTCGCCGAGCAGCTCCACATAACGCGGCGCCAGCGTCGTCGGCTCGGCGCTCGCGTGGAACTCCAGCTCGTAGAGCAGCTTCGCGCAGTAGCGGCGCACGAAGAAGAGGAGCACCGCCGCACCCTCGGCCGCGTACTCGGCGGGGCGGGGGAAGTCGAGGCGCCGCCGCAGCCAGGCCGGCTCGTCGACGAGGTGCTGGAGGAGCATCGCGTAGCCCTCGGTGACGGCGTTGTCGCCGAGGCGCCGCCACTCCATGTCGAGCGTGGCCGAGGTGTGCGCGAAGTGCTCGGTGTGGCCCGCCTCGTGGAAGAGCGCGCTCCAGTCGTCGGGGCCGCCGATCGGCTGGATGACGAGCATGACCTTTCCGGGCACCTCGATCGGCGAGCAGAAGGCCCGCGGCGACTTGTGCTCGCGCTGCTCCACATCCAGGTGGACGTTCTTCTGCCCGTGGAGATCGACGCCGAGGTCGGCGAGCGTCGCCTCGAGCGCGGGCAGCATCTTCGCGCCGGGGAAGGCGCTGTCCCAGCTGGGGGCGCGCATCATCCGCGGCGTGTCCCAGCGCTCGGCCTCGGTGAGCGAGAGGCCGACGCGGGCGCGCAGCAGCTTGTCCGCGTGCTGCTCGTAGAGCTGCTCCGTCGAGGAGAGGAAGTCGCGACACTGGGAGGCGAGCCCGTCGAGCTCGAGCCCGAAGCGGCGGTACAGATCGAGGTAGGTGTCGCTCCCGAGCGCGCGGACGCCTTGCTCCTCGACTGCGAGCGCTTCGCGGTACACCGGGTTCAGGTGCTCGGCACCCAGGTCGCAGCGGATCCGGTCGATCTGCTCGCGCGTCGCGCGGTCCTCGCTGTTCGCGATGGTCGGGCGGAGCATCCGGTAGGGGATCGTCTCGCCGTTCACCTCGGCGGTGAGCTCTGCCTCGAGGCGCGCCGCCTTCTCCGCTTGCTCGCGGGTCAGGTTGCCTAGGTAGCCCTCGCAGGCGAAGCGCCAGAGCTCCCGCACGCGCGTCCCGCCGTGCTCGACCGCGAGGCCGACCGACTGCGCCTGCTCGAGGGTCGTCAGCTCGGTGTGCGCCGCGTAGATCGGCTCCAGGTCGAGCGTCAGCTTGTGGCCGGCGAAGTGGAGGTAGTACTCCTCGTCGAGCTCCGCGAGGAAGCGATCCGCCTCGTCGCGGTAGGCATCCAGCTGGCGCGGGCTCGGGGCGACGGCAGACACGGCGGCGTACGATAGCCGCCGATGGAACGGCTGGCCGTGCGGACCGAGCGCAAGACGCAGCTGATCGAGATCACGCGGCTCGTCGAGGAGGCCGTCGCGGGCGCCGAGGGCGCGGCTGTCCTCGTCTACGTCCCGCACACGACCGCGGGCGTGACGATCAACGAGAACGCCGACCCGGACGTGGCGCGCGACATCGAGACGGCGCTCCAGCGGCTCGTGGAGGAGGACGCGGGCTGGCGCCACATCGAGGGCGGCGAGCAGAACGCGGCGTCGCACATCCGCGCGGCGCTGATGGGGACGCAGGTGCTCGTCCCGCTCGAAGCGGGCCGGCTCCAGCTCGGGACGTGGCAGGGGATCTTCCTCGTGGAGTGCGACGGGCCGCGGACGCGCAGCGTGCTCGTGTCGGTGCTGAGCTAAGGGTGAACGCGAGGCGCGCCCTCCTGCTACCCAGTGAGATAAGCGCAGCTAGGCTGGCTCTCCCGTGGCCGCCCCCGTCCAGCGAGACCAAGAGCTCGAGCTCACGATCGACTCGCTCGCCTTCGGCGGGAACGGCGTCGCGCGGCTGGACGGCTTCGTCGTCTTCGTGCGCCGCGGGCTGCCGGGCGATCGTGTCCGCGCGACCGTCACGAAGGTGAAGCGCAGCCACGCCGAGGCGCTCGCGACCGAGATCCTCGAGCCGGGCCCCGTCCGCGTCGAGGCGCCCTGCCAGCACTTCCCGACCTGCGGAGGCTGCCGCTTCCAGGATCTCGCCTACGAGGCGCAGGTCGAGGCGAAGGCGGCGCAGGTGCGCGACTCGCTGCAGCGCATCGCCGGCATCGCGGAGCCGCCGATCGAGGAGATCGTCCCCGCCGCCTCCCAGTTCGGCTACCGCAACAAGTGCGAGTACACCTTCTCCGCCGGCCCGGAGGGCGAGCTCCAGCTCGGCTTCCACAAGGCGGGACGCTGGGACGAGCTGATCGACATCGAGAAGTGCTGGATCGCCTCCGACGTCGGCAACCTGATCCGCAACACCGTGCGCGACTGGGCTCGGGAGGAGCGGCTCGTCCCGTACGACCAGAAGGAGCACACCGGCTACCTGCGCCACCTCGTCGTCCGCGAAGGCCGCAACACCGGCCAGGCCCTCGTCCAGCTCGTGACGAACAAGGGCGAGAAGTTCGAGCGCGACCACTTCGTCGACACGCTGCGCCAGATCCCGGAGGTGAAGTCGATCCACTGGTCCGTGAACGACGGGCCCTCCGAGGTGACGAACCTCCCGAGCGAGCTGCTCTGGGGCGAGGAGGCCATCGAGGAGGAGCTCTGTGGCCTGCGCTTCCGGATCCGCCCGAA
>JAWVDX010000296.1:0-15122 GCA_033857015.1 Gaiellaceae bacterium | reverse complement strand
GATCGTCGCCCGTCCGCCGGCGAGGCTCGTCCCGCCGATCACGACGGCGCCGATCGCGTCGAGCTCGTAGAGGTTCCCGCTGACGGGCGAGGCGCTCCCGAGCCGCGCGCACAGGAGCACGGCCGCGACCCCGGCGAGGAGCCCGGACAGGACGTAGACGCTGAAGATGATCCTGCGCACGGGGACACCGGCGATGCGCGCCGCCTCGCGGTTGCCGCCCACGGCGACCACGTGGCGGCCGTAGCGCGTCCTGTTCAGCGCGACCCAGCCGAGCGCGGTGACCGCGAGGAAGATGTAGACGGACGCCGGGATGCCGAGGACGCGCCCGTTGCCGAACCAGAGCAGCGAGAACGGCCGCGGATTCCCGAACGAGCCGCCGTTCAGGTCGAGCAGCCCCACCGGCAGCTTGTCGTTGAGGAGGAGGGCGAGGCCGCGGCCGATCGAGAACATCGCCAGCGTCGCGATGAACGGGACGATCCGCCCGTAGGCGACGGCGATCGCGTTGATCGTCCCCAGACCGAGCGCGAAGACGATCGTCCCGGCGATGAAGAGGAGGCTGCTCGTCCCGTTGCTGCCGACGAGGATGCCGCCGAAGACGCCCGCCGCGGCGACGACGGAGCCGACCGAGAGGTCGATGCCGGCGGTCGCGATCACGAACGTCATCCCGATGGCGAGCACGCCCACGACGCTCGCCTGCGTCAGCATGTTGCGGACGTTGTCCCAGGTCGGGAACGTGTCCGGCTTCAGCACGGAGCCGACGACGAAGAGCAGGACGACGACGATCGCGAGCGCGTACTCCTGCAGCTCGAGGGCCTTCAGCCGGCGGGCGAGCCGCGTGCTCATGCAACCTCCTCGGCCAGGACGGGTGCGTCGGTCGGGGCGACCGCGTGGCGGAGCAGCTCGTGCTCGGTCGCGTCCTTGCCGGCCACCTCGGCGACGATCTGGCCGTCGCGCATCACGAGGATGCGCGTGCAGATGCCGACGAGCTCGTCGAGCTCCGACGAGACGACGAGCACGCCGAGCCCCGAGCGCGCGAGGTCGCTGATGATCCGGTAGATCTCCGCCTTCGTCGCGATGTCGACACCGCGCGTCGGCTCGTCGAGCAGCAGGACGCGGCACTCGTGGAGCAGCCAGCGCGCGAGCACGACCTTCTGCTGGTTGCCGCCGGAGAGCAGGCGCACGACGCGGTCGGGATCGTCCGGCACGGTGCGCAGCGCCTGGAGCTGTCCGCGCGCGACCCGCCGCTCCTCCCGCACGTCGAGCACCACGCGGGAGAAGCGCCCGAGGTCGGCGAGCGTCACGTTCTTCGTCTGGCTCCAGTCGAGGACGAGCGCCTGGGACTTGCGGTCCTCCGGAGCCAGGCCGAGCCCGTGACGGATCGCGAGCGCGGGACGGTTCGGCGCGAGGCGCGTCCCCTCCATGAGCACCTCGCCGGCCTCGGGCTGGTCGAGCCCGTAGATGAGGCGGAGGAGCTCCGTGCGCCCGGAGCCGACGAGCCCGCCGAGGCCGACGACCTCCCCGGCCCGCACCTCGAGGCTAACGCCGCGCACCGCGGGGAGCCGTCGCAGGTCGCGTGCCTCGAGGAGGACGCGCTCGGTCCCGGCCGGCCGCTCGGGATAGAGCTGGTCGACCTTGCGTCCGATCATCAGCTCGACGAGCTGGTCGCCCGGCGTCGTCGCGGGCAGGCCGCTGGCCGTCGTGCGCCCGTCGGCGAGCACGGTCAGGCGGTCGCCGATGCGGCGGATCTCGTCGAGACGATGCGAGATGTAGACGACGCCGACGCCCTCCGCGGTCAGCCGCCGCACGACCTCGAACAGCGTCTTGACCTCGCCCTCGTCGAGGATCGCGGACGGCTCGTCCATGATCAGCAGCCGCACGTCACCCGAGAGCGCACGCGCGATCGAGACGATCTGCTGCGCCGCCGGCCGCAGCCGCCCCACCTTGGCGCGCACGGGAATCGACTCGTGCCCGAGCCGGACGAGCAGCGCCTCCGACTCCCGATACATCGTGTGGAGGTCGAGCAGAGGCCCGCGCCGCGGCTCGTGCGCGAGGAAGATGCTCTCGGCCACGCTGAGGTCGGCGACGAGGTCGAGCTCCTGGTAGATCGTCGCCACGCCGCGCCTGAGCGTGCCCGCGGGATCCCCGGCAGGAAGCGGCTCGCCCCTGAAGAGGATCTCGCCGCTCGTCGGCTCGAGGACGCCGGAGACGCACTTGATGAGCGTCGACTTCCCGGCGCCGTTGGGGCCCAGCAGGCAGTGCACCTCCGCTTCGAGCACCTCCAGGTCGACGCCCTGGAGCGCCGTGACTCCCGGGAACTCCTTGACCAGGTTGCGCACCTCGAGGACCGCGGTCACGGGGTCACCAGCTCCGCCAGATGCTCGTGCGCCATGCGCAGACCGGTCTCGACGAGCTCGGGCGTCCCGCCGTAGACCGGGTCTTCGTGCTCGACGGACAGGACGCCGTCGAACCCTCCGGCCCGGAGCGTCTCGACGTAGCGGGCGAAGTCGACCTCGCCGAGGCCCGGGATGCGATAGCGCCACCAGCCCATGTCCCACGGGTCCTGCTCGCGGGTCGAGACGCGTCCGAAGAAGCCGTAGCGGTTGAGCTCGTCGGGGAAGCGCTCGGCGTCCTTCGCGTGCGCATGGGCGACGCGGTCGACGTAGGGCCGCAGCGCGGCAACCGGGTCGATGCCGAGCCAGAGCAGGTGCGAGGGGTCGAAGTTCAGGTAGAGCCCGAGCCCGAACATCCACTCCCAGAGCTCCGGCGAGTAGGCGAGGTTGCCCGGATAGCCGTCGGGATGCCACCCCTCCATCACGCAGTTCTCGATCATGAGGCGCACGCCGCGCTCTCCGGCGTAGTCGACGAGCGGCGGGAAGACGCGCTCGGCCTCGCGGCGGTTCTCGGCGACGCTGCGCCCAGGGTCGCGGCCGATGAAGGTGCCGACGGGGACACCGCCGAGCGCCGCGGCCGCGTCGATGCAGCGGCGCAGGTGCGCGTGGTAGGCGTCGCGCTCCACCGGGTCGGGCGCCAGGTTGTTGTCGTAGTACGCCAGCGCGGAGAGGACGAGCCCGTTCTCCTCGAGGGCGCGCCCCACGCGCTCGGCCTCGGCCTCGTCGAAGGCGTCCGCCTTGACGTGGCTCGCCGTGAAGGGCCGATCGCCGAGCTGCGGCCACGCCGCGAGCTCGAGTGCCGCGTAGCCGTTCGCTCCCGCCCAGGCAGCGACCTCCTCGAGGCTCCGCTCCGGCATGCAGGAGGTGAGGAGCCCGAGCTTCACGCGGGCACCGCCTCGCGCGGGGCCGGCACGTCGACCCAGCGCTCGTCACGCGCGGAGCGCAGAACGGCGTCCGTGATCAGCGCAGCGCGCAGCCCGTCGGCGAACGCCGGCATCCCTTCCGGCGCCGAGCCGCTGCGAACGGCCTCGTAGACGTCGGCGACGAACGCGTCGAAGCAGTCCGCGTAGCCCTGCGGGTGACCGCCGGGGAGGAACGCGAACCGCGCGGCGGCCGGGGACAGCGTCGCCGGATCGCGGCGGCGGATCGTCACGGCCTCGCGCCGCCCGCACCACAGCTCCTCGGGCTGCTCCTGGTCGAACGCGAGCGCCTCCTCCGTGCCGTCGAGCTCGATCCAGAGCCGGTTCTTACGTCCTGCGGAGATCTGGCTGATGACGACCGAGCCGAGCGCGCCGGCGTCCGTCTCGAACTGCACGACGGCCGCATCCTCGGTCGTGACCGGACGCGCCTCGCCCTCACCCGGGCCGGAGGCGAACGGCCGGCGGTGCGGCGAGGCGACCCGCTCAGGCACGGCGGTCAGCAGGCGCGCGGAGACACGCACGATCCGCTGGCCGGAGATGAACTCGGCGAGGTCGCACCAGTGCGAGCCGATGTCCGCGAAGGCGCGAGACGCCCCGCCGAGCTGCTCGTCGACCCGCCAGTTGTCGTCGTCCGGACGCAGCAGCCAGTCCTGCAGGTACGTCCCGTGCAGGAGCTGCAGCGCACCGGTCGCCCCGCTCGCCACGCGCTCGCGCGCCTCGCGCACCGTCGGGTAGTAGCGATAGACGAACGGCACCGCGGCCTGCGCCTGTGCCGCGTCGGCTGCATCGACGAGGCGCTGCGCGCCCGCGGCGTCGAGCGCCAGCGGCTTCTCGCAGATGACGTGCTTCCCGGCTGCGAGCGCAGCCTCGGCGAGCGGCAGGTGCAGGTGGTTCGGCGTGCAGATGTGGACGACGTCGACGGCGGGGTCGCGCACGAGCTCCTCGGCCGAGTCGAACGAGCGCTCCGCGCCCAGACGGGCTGCGGCAACCCGCCCCGCCTCGGGTGACGAGGCGGCGACCCCGACGAGCTCGCCGCCCGCGAGAAGCGCCGCCCGTGCGTGGACACCACCGATGAACCCGGTGCCTGCGATCGCGACGCGGAGGCCTGCCATAGGCCGCGAACCTAAACGGACTTAGTCCGATTGTCAAGCAAAAGTAGTGGTACTTCGTCCAATCGATCGTGTACTTTCTCCAGTCATGGCGACTAACCCGCTCGCCCCTCTGTCGCCTCCCACCAGCGCCGGTGCGCTCCTGAGCCTGATCCGCGAAGGGGTCGCCGTCACGCGGGCCGACCTCGCGAGGCAGACCGGGCTCGCCCGCTCGACGGTCGCCCAGCGCGTCGACGCGCTGCTCGCCCGCGGCCTCGTCTACGAGGCGGGCGGCGGCGCCTCGACCGGCGGCCGGCCGGCGACGGTGCTCGCCTTCAACCGCGACGCCGGCGTCGTGCTCGTCGCCGACCTCGGGGCGACGCATGCGCGGCTCGCGGTCAGCGACCTCGCCGGGACACCGCTCGCCGAGCGGGCGGCCGACCTGGACATCGCGGTCGGGCCGGAGCAGGCCCTCGCGTGGGTGTCCGACCGCTTCGCGGAACTCCTCGACGAGATCGGCCGCGCGCCCGCCGAGGTGCGCGGGATCGGGATCGGCGTCCCTGGGCCCGTCGAGTTCGCGAGCGGCCGTCCCGCGAACCCGCCGATCATGCCCGGCTGGGACGACTTCCCGATCCCGGAGTGGTTCGCCGGCCGCTACAGCGCCCCCGTGCTCGTCGACAACGACGTGAACATCATGGCCCGGGGCGAGCACCGCATGCACTGGCGCCAGACCCAGCACCTGTTGCTGATCAAGGTCGGCACCGGGATCGGCTGCGGGATCGTGGCCGACGGCCACATCCATCGCGGCGCGCGCGGAGCCGCCGGCGACATCGGCCACATCCGCGCGACGGACCGGGAGGACGTCGTCTGCAGGTGCGGGAACCTCGGCTGCCTCGAGGCCGTGGCCGGAGGCCAGGCGCTGGCGCAACGGCTGGCCGACGCCGGCGAGGACGCGACGCACAGCCGCGACGTCGTCCGCCTCGTCGAGGAGGGCCACGCCGGCGCGATCCGCATGGTGCGGGACGCCGGGCGGACGCTCGGCGAGGTGCTGGCGGGCACCGTCAACTTCTTCAACCCGGCGGTGATCGTCATCGGCGGCGACATCGCCGAGGCGCACGCGCAACTCCTCGCCGGCGTGCGCGAGGGCATCTTCAGCCGTTCACTCCCGCTCGCGACGCGTGACCTGCGCATCGTCCCCTGCAGGCTCGGCGACCGGGCCGGGGTGATCGGAGCGGCGATCATGGTCATCGAGCACGTGCTCGCTCCCGACGCCGTGGATCACTCGCTGCAGGGCGCCGCCTGACGCGGCGGGAGCGCTACTGGACGCGCCGGAAGCTCAGGACGGCACGCACGGTGGCCAGCAAAATCCGGAGGTCCAGCCACAGCGACCAGTTCTCGATGTAGTAGTTGTCCCACTCGGCACGGCTGCGGATCGAGGTCTTCCCGCGCAGCCCGTTGACCTGCGCCCAGCCGGTGATTCCCGACTTGACCCGATGACGCTCGCCGTAGGCATGGACGGTGTGGTTGAACGTGCGCACGAAGTCCGGCCGCTCGGGTCGGGGCCCGACCAGGCTCATCTCGCCACGGAGGACGTTGATGAGCTGCGGGAGCTCGTCGATCGACGTCCTGCGGAGGAACGTCCCGAGCTTCGTCCGCCGATCGACACCCTCGACACCGCCCGGCGCAAGACCGTCGAACGGCACGAACTGGGTCGCGGCCCCCTCGGTGGCGGCGTCCATCGTCCGGAACTTCAGCATCTCGAACTCGCGCCCGTCGCGGCCGACGCGCATCTGGCGGAAGAAGATCGGGCGCCCCGAGCTGAGCCAGACAGCAAGGGCCACCGCCGCCATGAGGGGCGCCACGACCGGCAGGGTCATCACGACGACAACGCGATCGGCGAGATGCTTCGCGCGGAAGCGCATCCCGTGCGGGTTCGCTGCCTCCATCTCCAGCAGCGGCAGGCCTCCCAGGTGCTCGACATGGACGCGTCTCGGCACCTTCTCGAACAGACGCGGCACGAGCGTCACCGAGATCCCGAGCCGCTCGCAGCGCCGGATGACGTCCAGCAGGACGTGATTCGGCGCGCGGGAGAAGCTGATCAGGACCTCGTCGATGTCGTGGCCCTCGGTGACCCGCTCGAGGTCCCAGCTTGCGCCCAGGACGGGGAGCTCCACGCCACCGCTGCCCGGCGCGAGGGGCTCCTTGTCCAGGAAGCCGACAGGGAGGCGACCGAACTTCGGCTCCTCCATGAGGCGCGCGGCAACGAGCTGGCCGATCTCGCCGGCGCCGACGATGAGGACGCGTCGCTGCCCGGAGCCTGTCCGGCGCGCCCGGATCTGCCCCCAGTTGACTCCCATCCGGGCTGCGATGAGGAACGCGGAGATGAAGATCCAGCCGCGGACGACCTGACGGGCCGGGTCCAGCGTGCCGAACGACATCTGCGCCGTCAGCAGCACCATCGCGGCAAGCGTGCTTGCCCTGATCACGTGCCCGCCGTCGGCGAGCAGCGAGAGGACGAGCCGGCGCCGCGTGTAGACGCCCGTGGTCGCGAGGATGACCAGCGTCAAGGCCCCCTGCGCAGCAGCCCACGCCAGCATCCCCGAGCCGGCCGGCGGCAGCACCGAGATAGCAGCTGCGCACAGGGTCGCGACGACGTCCGCCGTGAGGCAGACGATCGCCCAGGACGTAGAGGCCGAGAGGCTATGTGCCTTTCGACCTCTCGCAGGAACAGACTCCGCCCGACTCGTGACCCGCCCCTCCGCGAGCGCAGGGGCGGCGAGGGGCAGGCGGGGGCCGCCCTGACCGTTTCGCAAACGGCCTTCCTTGATCATCTCAGCTACCTGGGACTAAGCCCGTGTGCGTGAAGCTCGCCGCAGGCCCATGCCAAGAAGCGCTAGAAGCATTCCACCGATGATGAGCAAGCTCAGATCGAGACCGGTGAACGGAAGACCGTTCGCCGACTTCGTCTTCGCGAGCAGACCAGCGGCACCGCCGTAGCCGGCTTTCGCGGAACCTCCGGAAGCGGCCGCAAAAGGAACCATCACGAGGCACAGGAAGGTGACCCCTCCGAGTGCTCGAACCAACCTGACTACTGACATTTCCATTTCCTCCGTTCGCCCCCCGACGTATACGTCAACACCCTACCGCAGCACAGCCTGTCCCCTATGAGCTGGGGGGTTCCTTTCTCGGAGGGTCGTTCTTTAATCCCCCGAAAGAGTGACAGTAGGGCGCATGTCCGAAGTTGTCAATCTTCTCCCCCATACGGGGGATGCGCGGCGCCCTTTAGAGGCACGAACGGCCGTCGGAGGGGCTTTTTCGCCCCGGACCTGCCCTGGTTTTGATGAAGCTCGTCCTTAGCGCAGGAGCCCGGCGAGTGCCTGTGCCGAGCCGCCGTAGCCGCGGACCGAGGCTGTCGACCCGTGCCTCCGCACGGGTGGGAGGCTCACGGGCCTCCGTCGAGGCGTGCGCTCGTCGCGCACGTTGATGTGGACGACCTTGTCGCTTCCCGCAGGGAGGAGCGGCCCAGCTCCGTCGATCGCCGGCCGGCCTCCTCTGAACGCTCCGAAGAGCAGGAGGAACCCGAGAACACACCCGATGAGCGACAGAGTGAGAACTCCGAGAGACCTCACGTGTCGACGCACGCGAGTGGTATACCGCGGATGTCTCGACGGTTCAAGCGGCGCCGGAGGAGTTCCCCGCAAAGAGCGTCCCCTTCCGGCAGCGAACCGCTCAGATCGAGTCGAGTCGCTCCCGTACGTCGACCTGCGGCTCGGCCCTTGCGTGCTCGGAAGCCTGGACGACGCAGTCCCGCCCGGCTGCCTTCGCCGCGTAGAGCGCGTTGTCCGCCGCGTGCAGGACGTCGTCGATCGTTCGCCCGTCCGGCCCGAACGCAGCAACGCCGAAGCTGGATGTCGCGTAGACCGTGGAGCCGTTCCGCGTCCGGATCGGGGTGCGCGCGAACTCGGCCCGGATCCGCTCGGCCACGCGAGCCGCGTCGCTGAGGTCGGCCGCGGGAAGCAGGATCGAGAACTCCTCCCCTCCGTATCGTGCGGCCACGTCGCCGTCGCGGAGAGCGTGCTGGATGGAGCGCGCGAAGTTCACGAGCACCGCATCGCCGGCGCCGTGACCGAAGCGGTCGTTCACGGCCTTGAAGTAGTCGAGGTCGGCCAGGATGACCGCCAGCGCGGCGCCCGTGCGCGCGGATCGCCGCAGCTCGAGGTCGACCTGCTTGCGGAAGCTCCGGCGAGTCGCGAGCCCGGTCAGGACGTCGGTGTCAGCCTGCTCGGCGGCGTTGGCGAGCTGGCTGATCGAGTGCAGGATCGGGCGGCTCAGCGCGAGCATCGCCGCGGCGGCGGAGACGAGCAGCACGACGGCGGCGATGAGAAAGCGCCGGCTCGGCGTGCCCGAGGCCGCGGCGTCCGCGGCGGCGTAGGCCCCAAGGCGCAGTCTCGAGCCGGTGCTGGTCTCGACGGGCCGTGTGACGACCCGAACGCGACCCTGGTCGGTCTCCAGGGTGGCCGCCGTCGCGTCCGGAAGGCGCAGGCCCCGCAACGCGGATGGAGCAGCCACGACGACCTGGTCGCGCGAGATCAACAGCCCCGAGCGGCGGGTCACAGCCGGTGGGCTGCCGAGCCGCGACAGGAGGGTCTCGAAGCTGACGAACACGCTGACCCGGCCGATCACCCGTCCCCGGTCGACGAGGACGCTCGAGCGCAACAGCCCGCGCTCGCGCAGCGGGTCAGCCCGAGCCGGGCCCGGCTTGAGCTCGAGCGCGGGATCGCCGCTCTCGATCCGCGCGATCGCCGCGGCGTCGCGGTGGAGGAGCGCGACCTGGACGTCCGCGCGACGGGCGACCGCTGCCGCGCGCTGCGCCGCCCCGTCGGCGATGCTCATGAGCTGCCGGCGAGCCACCTGGACATCGAGGAGGAGACGCTGATCGAGGGTGGTCTCCTGGTTCGCCTCGGCGCTCCGCGCGAGAAACGCGACCCCGATCACGATGGGCACGCAGACGAGCAGGACGAAGATGACCGCGAGGCGTGCCTGCGCTCTAAGACGAGGTGACATGGGGGGTGTGCCTCGAACCTGCGGGGGCGATCGGACTCGTCGTCAGCGGGCCGCGACCCGGCCCGGCACGCCGGGTGCCGAGGCTCGGCTCACTGAGCATTGGGGAGGTCATACGGTCGCCCGTTCCGTGGGATCACGCGGACTGGATAGGCGTAGACGAGGTAGCGGTGGCTCGCGAAGAAGCGCGGGTGGCACGCCTGGAGGACGACCACCTCCTTCCCGTGCGACTGCAGGACGGCGAGATCCGATGCGACCACGATCCGGTGGAAGCGGACGCGGTAGATGAAGTCGCCGTACGGGACACGGAGCGTCACGAGGTCGCCCGGCCGCAAGCTGTCGATGTGCGAGAACGGCGCCAGGTAGGTCGTCCGGTGGCCGGCGACGTAGACCAGCTGCCCTTCGCCCGGCATGAAGGTGCGGAGATCCCGGCCGGGGCCCCGCTTGAGGGTGGACTCGTCCGTGCCGTTCACCATCACCATCGAGAGACCGAGCCGGGGGACCATGATCCGCCCGATCGCCTGGCCCTGGGTGGCGTCGAGCCGGTAGCGACGAGCCTCGACGGCGAGCCCCTGTCGCTCGGCGTGAGGCGCCTGCGGGAGGACGACCGGCTTGTAGTCCGACGCGAGGGCGCGGTAGCTCGAGGCCAGGCGGTGCTGCTCGTACTTGGCGTAGACCGCGGTGACGGGGTCCTGCCAGAAATAGATGAGACCGGCCCAGGCGAGCATGACCACGCCGGCGAGGACGAGGAACGAGCCGAGCGCATGGCCGATTCGCCTGGGGATGCTGCGAGGAGCCTCTACCGGCACGTCGCTGGACGAGCCTGTTACCGCACTCAACGCGACTCCGGTCGGTCGCGCAGGCTTATGGGCCACACCATCTGAGCAGTCTACGATGCCTGGAGCGCCGGCTGCCAGCCACTAGGGACCGGCAAAATCGACGGTCACGACGGTCGCGCCGTCATATCCCGCGAAGGCGCCGACCCGGCTCCCGATGCCGACTCGCCGGAACTGCGGGAGCAGGAGGTTCTCGCGATGATGGGGGCTGACCAGCCACTCCTGGATGATCGCCTGGGCGGCCGCCGCATCGCCGGTGCCCCAGGCGAGGTTCTCCCCCATGACCCTGCCGGCGACCCGGAAACGAGCCATCCGGCGGGCAAAGTCGCCGTGCGCGAACGTGTGCGTCTCGAGCATCACCCGGCTGTGGAAGCGAGCTGCTCGCACCAGCTTGCCGTCGACGACCAGCGGCTTCAGGCCGTGGGCCCTGCGCGTCTCGTTGATCGCCTGCAAGAGCGTCGCGCGGACGAGCGAGAGCGGTGCGTCGCCCTGCGCCGGCGGGGAGCCGCGAGCGGCTTGCGGGGCGGGGGCCGCCCAGAGGAACGCGGCGACGCAGAGGGCGAGCGCCGGCGCGAAGAGGCGGCCGCGCCTCGCTGCATCCACTGAGCCCTGGCTTCGCTCGTCGCAGTCGCCGACCATCGATCGGCCGCCATGCTACGGAGGCCGTCGGTCGACTCGATCGCGCAGATCCGGAGCGATGCGATGGAGGCGCGGCGGTGCGACCGCGTCTCCATCGCGAAATTCTCCGATCTCGGCGCGGTTCTTACCAGGCGCGAATCTCGCCGCCCAGGCTCGCGACGAGTGCAGCCAGCGTGCCCAGGAAGCTGAAGCGAACGAGCATGGAACGCATCTCATGTCTCCTGTCTGCGAGGGATCAACGACTCCAACAAGAAGAACCAGGCGGACTACCAGGCGCGAATCTCGCCACCGAGGCTCGCAACCAGTGCAGCCAACGTGCCGAGGAAGCTGAAACGAACGAGCATGGAACGCATGTGAAGCTCCTTTTCTGCGAGGGATCTAGACACCCACGGACAAAAGCCCAACCGGGACTACCAGGCGCGAATCTCGCCACCGAGGCTCGCAACCAGTGCAGCCAACGTGCCGAGGAAGCTGAAACGAACGAGCATGGAACGCATGTCACGTCTCCTTTTTTTGTGCGGGGAATCAAGGCTCCGACAACGAAAACCCAAACCGGGGCTACCAGGCGCGAATCTCGCCACCGAGGCTCGCAACCAGTGCAGCCAACGTGCCGAGGAAGCTGAAACGAACGATCAAGGAACGCATGTGAAGCTCCTTCCAGAGATTGACGAGGCATCAGTGTCCCCCATTTGGGGGATAAAGGGAAGCTCAAAAGCGGTACAACTGCGCTGAGGTGCGCCCTTCCGCCCGCGATATCCCCCTGCTCGGCGCGTTCGTCCTTGCCGCTGCAGCCGCACTGACCCTGGCTCTCCGGTCGGGTGGATTCGGGATGTCACCGTTCTGGGTGGCCTTCCTCGCCGGGCTCGCATTCGTCGTAGAACGCCGGCGCATTTCCCTGAATGCGCGCGTCGACATCTCCGTCTCGTTCCTACCGATCGTCTTCTCGGCGGTCGTGGGAGGTCCTCTCGATGCGGCTGTCGTCGGTGCAGTTGCCGTCCTCGCAGACTTCGGTTGGCCGCACGCCCGCTGGTTCCTCTGGACGTGCTCCAGCATCGTGTCAGCAAGCTCGGCCGGCTTCGCCGCGGACGCGGTCGGCCACGGCCTCGAGAACGGCAGCTTCGGCGCGATCCTGCTCAAGGTCGTGACGGCGTCGCTCATCGACGTCGTGGCAAGTGCCGTTCTCGCGATCGCGATCCTCGCCTATCGCGGCGGTGAGGTCCGCGCGTTGATCCGCCGCGCCGTGCTGCTCACCCTGGGCGCGCTCTTCCTCTATGCGCCGACGGCGGCGATCCTCGTGCATGCCTACGCCAATGTGTCGCACTGGTCTGCGGCCCTCTTCTTCGCCCCCGTGATCGCGGCCCAGCAGCTCCTCGTGCTCTACAGGCAACAGAAGGAGATCGCCGAGGAGCTGGAGCAGACGACCCTGTCATTCGTCGCCTCGCTCATCGTCACGCTCGACGCGCGCGACTCGTATACCGCGGGTCATTCCGTCGCCGTCGCGCTCTATTCGCGGGATATCGCCGTCGAGCTCGGCCTCGACGACGAGACGCAGCGGAAGGCCTATCTCGCCGGGCTCATTCACGACATCGGGAAGGTTGGGCTTCCCGCCGGCCTGCTCGAGAAAGAGTCCGCTCTGACCGCGGAGGAATTCGACGCCGTGAAAGAGCACCCGGCGATCGGGGAGCGCATCATCGTTCCCGTCCGCGGGCTCTCGGCGCTCGCCCCGGTCGTGCGTCACCACCACGAGCGCATCGACGGCACCGGCTATCCGGACGGCCTCATGGGCGACGCCATCCCGCTGCTCGCGCGCATCGTCGCGGTGGCCGACACCTACAGCGCGATGAGCTCGACTCGACCGTATCGCGCGGCGCTCAGCCCGGCCGAGGCGCGGGGCCAGCTGCGGCTGATGGCGGGCCATCATCTCGACCGCGCTGCCGTCGCCGGGTTCCTCACCGTCCTCGAGCGCGAGGGCGATTCGTACCACCGCGCCGCGGGCGACGACTTCGCGATCGACTTCGGCGGCCTCGTTGCCGGCGAGAAGGGCGTCCTCACCCACGCATAGCCCGGCGCTTTTCGCGCGCCAGCCATCCTGCTAGCGTGCGCTGCACGGACGCGCCAGCTCCCCCCGACGCACGCCCGCTCCTCCCATCATCGATTCGCGGACGAACCCTCTTCCCGAGCTAGGCCGCACCCTCGTCGAGTGGGCGCCTCTGGCCGCGACGCTGCTGCCGGTCGGGATCTTCATCTTCTGGGCCCAGGACGACGCCGGCTACACGCGCGCCACCTGGCTGGGAGGCTCGGTCCTCCTGCTGCTCCTGCTCGTCGTTCGATTCGTCGCCGAGCAGCCGAGCATCGCCGCGCTGCCGCGCTCGCTGCGACTCGCGGTGCTCTTTCTCGGGCTCTTCGTCGTCTGGAACTTCCTGTCGATCAGCTGGGCGGTCTCGAAGGGCATCGCCTGGGACGGAGCCAACCGGAGCCTTCTCTACTTCGTGGTCTTCCTGCTCTTCCTGCTCCCGCTCCCGGGCGGCAGACAGACGATCGCGGTCGTCTGCTCGCTCGTCGCGGGCATTGCCGGCATCGGGCTGCTGACGATCGTGCACGCCAGCTCCTCCGCCGATCCCCACTCCTTCCTCGTGGCGGGCCGCCTCTCGCAGCCTGCGGGCTATCCGAACGCGGCCAGCGCCCTCTTCCTGCTCCCCTTCTGGGCGGCCGTCTGGCTCGGCTCGCGGGCGGCCTCGCGCATGTGGGTCCGGATGATCGCCCTCGCGAGCGCGGGTGTCCTCCTCGAGCTCGGGACGCTGCCACAGAGCCGGGCGACGGTGATCGCCATGCCGCTCACGCTGCTGCTCTTCTTCGCGCTGGTGCCCGGTCGCGTGCGGGCGCTCATCGCGCTCCTCCCCGTGGTCGCGGCCTGGCTGCTCGCGCTCCCGCGGCTCCTCGACGTCTACACCGCTGCCCGCGCGGAGGGCGGCGGCCTCCTGGACGCATTCCTCGCGGTGCGTCACGCCGTGGCGATCACGGCGGCGGCGCTGGCGGTGGCGGCGGTCGTCTTCTCCCTCGTGGATGCCCGGCTCGAGCTGCGCGACACGACGCTCAGGCGGATCCGGATCGGCGTCGCCGCCCTCGTCGGCGCCTGCGTCATCGCGGGCGGCGTGCTGGTCGCCCGCGCGGTCCCGCACCCGATCCGCAGGCTCGACTCCGCCTGGACGAACTTCAAGCAGGTGGCCGACCCGGCGGCAGCCGCAGGGGCGAACCGCTTCACGAGCATCGGGAGCAATCGCTACGACTTCTGGCGGGTCGCGATGCACGAGTTCAAGCAGCACCCGCTGGTCGGCGTCGGCTCCGACAACTTTGCGATCGACTACCTCCGCGAGCGGCGCAGCGGCGAGGAGCCGCTCTATCCGCACAGCCTCGTGTTGCGGCTGCTCTCGGAGACGGGCCTCGTCGGAACCGTCCTCTTCGCGGCGTTTCTCCTCAGCGCCGGCTTCGCGATCGGCCGTACCCGATGGCGCGGGACGCTCGAGGAGCGCGGTCTCGCGGCGGTTGCGGCGACCTGCTTCGGCTACTGGGTGATCCACGGCGCGGTGGACTGGCTCTGGGAGTTCCCGGCCCTCGGCGCGATGGCGTTCATGCTGCTCGCCCTGGCCTGCGGCGCGCGGACGGAAGGGCAGGCACCGGCGCGCACCGGACGGCGGCTCCCGCTGCTCCTGCTCGCCCCCGTGGCCGTGGTCGCGCTGCTCTCGTTCGCGCTCCCGTGGCTGGCGGCTCGCGCCACGGCCCGCGCCCAGGCGGTCTGGCAGTCCGACCCGCAGGCTGCGTACCGCGACCTCGACCGGGCCCGCTCGCTGAACCGGCTGAGCGAGGAGCCCGACATGCTCACGGCGCTGATCGCCGCGCGAACCGGCGACCGCGCAACCATGGCGGTCGCGCTCGAGCGCTCGCGGAAGCGGCTCCCGGAGAACTGGTACGTCCACTTCGAGCTCGGGCTGCTCTACGGGGTGGAGCACAAGCGCGACCGTGCGCTCGCCGAGCTCGGCATCGCCGGCCGCCTCGACCCTGGTGAGCCCGAGATCCAGGTCCTCCGAAAGGCGGTGGTCGAGAACAGCAAGTTGACGCTGACCACCCCGGACGCGGCCTTCATCCAGCGGATCGACAGCCGGACGCGCTAGGAGGGTCTTCCTAGGGAGC
>JAWVDX010000295.1:0-3482 GCA_033857015.1 Gaiellaceae bacterium | reverse complement strand
GTAGAGCGCGCGCTCGACGCCGTCGCGAGTGCGAACAGCAGACGCCCCGGCTAGCATCACCCGCCTGATGGCGCAACGACTCGGCGCACTGCTCCTGCTCGGCGTCGCACTCGCCGCTACCTCGGGTTTCGTGCGCAAGGCCGGTGGGGCGGAGAAGAAGTCCGCCCTCGCAGCCCAGAAGGTCGTGCGCCGACCCGTCGCCCGCCTGAGGTGCCCGATCCCGCACACCTACCTGCGTGCCTTCAAGTACGCGGCGGCCGAGAACAGGATCCCGCTGCCGCTCCTCTACGCCGTGGCCCGGGTCGAGTCCAACCTCGATCCGAACGCCCGCTCCGGCGCGGGCGCAACGGGCATGCTCCAGGTGCTGCCCTCGACGGGGACAGCGCTCGCGCTCGACATCAACGACCCGAACGTGAACGTCGTCGCCGGCGCCCGCTACCTGCGCTCGATGCTGAGCCGCTTCAACGACACCGACCTGGCGCTCGCGGCCTACAACGCCGGGCCGACCGCCGTCGCAGCCGCCGGAGAGGCGCCGAATGCGACCGCGGTCGCGTACGTCGGCAACGTGAAGCGCGTCTGGCGAGACGAGCTCTATGCGGTGAAAGCGTGCTGAGGCTCGCCGCCGTCTGCCTGTGCGGAGCGCTCCTCGCGGGCTGCGGTGCCGAGGCCAAGGAGTCGAGCCGCACGCTGAGGGAGAAGGCGAGGAACCAGCCTGCGCTGCCGACGACGACCACGGTCGTGCGGCCGAAGGGCGTGAGCGGCGTCGTGCACGTCAAGACGAGCCTCGGCAGCTTCGCGTTCCGCCTCGCGCCGAAGTCGGCGCCGAACGCGACGCGGTCGTTTGCGCGGCTGATCCGGAAGGGCTTCTTCGACGGGCTGACGATCCACCGGATCGTGCCGGGCTTCGTGATCCAGGGCGGCGACCCGAGCGGCGACGGCACCGGCGGGCCGGGCTACCTGACCCACGACCGGGTCGCTCCGACCACCAGCTATCCCGACGGCACCGTCGCGATGGCGAAGACCCAGCGCGACCCGGCGGGAACGGCCGGCAGCCAGTTCTTCATCGTCACGCGTCCGGGCGGCGTCGTCTTCGACCCGCCCGTCTACGCCGTGATCGGCCACATCACGACGGGGGCGAAGGTCGTCCAGAAGATCGGGCGCCAGCTCACCGACCCGCAGACCGAGAAGCCGCTGAAGCCGGTCGTGATGATCCGCGTCACGCTCACCAAGCCCTGATCGGCGCGGTCGTCCTCGCTGCCGGAGCCGCGAGCCGGTACGGCGCGCCGAAGCAGCAGCGCTTCCTGGCAGGCGTGCTCGAGCGGCTCCGCACGAGCTGCGTCGACGAGATCGTGGTCGTCGCCGGCGCGCACGAGCTCGAGACGGACGCGCGCGTCGTGCGCTGCTCCGGCTGGGAGCGCGGCCCCGGCGCCTCGCTGCGCTGTGGGCTCGAGGCGCTCGACGCCGCGGTCGAGGCGGCGGTCGTCGTGCTCGCCGACGGGCCGCGGCTCGCCCCGGAGGCCGTCGACCGCCTGGTCGCCGCGTGGCGCGGAGACGGCGGCGAGCTGCTGGCGGCGAGCTACGCCGGCGAGCGCGGCCACCCGGTGCTGGTCGCGCGGGCCCTCTTCGACCGCATCCCGGACGAGGGAGCGCGCTCGCTCACGCCGCGTCTCGTCCCCTGCGACGATCTTGGCTCTCCAGGCGACGTCGATTTGGCCGATATGGAATGAAGTGCGGCCCGCAAAGACCGGATCCCTGGAGCACCCGAGGCTCGAGCTGCTCGAGCCCGTCGAGGCGACCACCGGCGGCTCGCCGCTCGCCGGCGCGCGCGCGCGCCGGCAGCTGACCGTCGAGGAGGCGGCCCGCCGCTCCGGGCTCACGCGCGACCAGGTCGTCTGGCTGGAGAGCGGCCGCGTCTACGCGTTCCGCACCCCCGAGGATGCCCTTGCAGCGACGATGCTGCTCTGCGCGGCGCTCGACGTCGACATGCACACGGCTCGCGAGCTCGTCGGCCTGCCCACGATGCACCGCTCGCTCGAGCGCAACCCGCGCGGGCGGCTCAGCGTCGTCGTCGCCCTCGTCGTGCTGACGGCCCTCGTCGCCGGCGTGTCCGGCTATGCCTGGCGCAGTGGCGGCCTCCCCGGGACGGCGAGCACCACGCTGCCGCCGCGCGCGACCGTCGCGGTCCCGGTCTTCAACGGCGGCTCGGACTACAACTACGCGCGCCGCGTCGCGAACCGCGTCAAGGCGCTCGGGTACGCCGTGCCGAGCGTGACGCCTGCGGGGAACTTCAACTACGCCGAGACCGCGGTGTACTACAGCGCCGGGGAGCGCCGGATCGCCGGCCGCCTCGCCGGGGAGCTCTGCGTGCCGCTCGAGCAGCTGCCGCCCGGCTCGCGCGCGCACCAGGTCGTCGTGATCGCCGGCCCCGCGCGGCTCAGCAACTGCTAGCCCGCCTCGCCCGGTAGGCTCGACGGGCGATGCCACTCCTGCTCATCGACCTCGACAACACGCTCGTCGACCGCGAAGCGTGCTTCGCGCGCTGGGCCGAGGCGTTCGTCGAGGAGCACGAGCTCTCCGACGCGCTCCCGTGGCTCGTCGAGCACGACGCCGGGGGCTACACGCCGCGGCACCTCTTCTTCGAGCGCGTGCGGGCCCGCTTCGGCGTGGCCCACTCGGTGCAGGAGCTCGTCGCGTCGTTCCGCGAGACGTTCGCGAGCTTCATGCACCCGCCGGCGCCGGCCGCGGTCACGCTCCTGCAGGACATGCGCGCCGCCGGCTGGAAGGTCGCGATCGTGACGAACGGCTCCGCCTCCCAGGCGGCCAAGGTCGAGGCAGCCGCCCTGACCGAGCTCGTCGACGCCTGCTGCATCTCGGAGGTCGAGGGCGTGGCAAAGCCGCACCCGGAGATCTTCCGGCGCGCCGCCGCCCGCTGCGACTCGGCGCTCGACGGCGCCTGGATGGTGGGCGACAACCCCGAGGCGGACATCGCAGGCGGCGTCGCGCTCGGCCTGCGCACCGTCTGGATCCACCACGGCCGCACCTGGAGCGAGAAGGACTACGCGCCGACGGCGATCGCGGGCGACCTCACCGAGGCGTTGCGGCTCGTCAGCTCTGGCGGGCGAGCTCGGCGAGGCGCTGCTTGAGCCCCTCGGGACACGGCTCCGCGACCGCCTGCCGCACGTAGCGGCGCAGGCTCTCCTCGAAGCGGTAGCGGGTGCTGCAGTAGCGGCAGTCCGCAAGGTGCGTTGCTGCCTCGGCCCGCTCGGACTCGGTCAGGTCGCGATCGAGGAACGGCTGGAGCAGCTCCTCGCACTTGTCACACTCGGCGCAGGGCTCTTTCATCGCTCGCCCACTTTCTCGGCCATTCCCTGCTTCAGGATACGCCGCCCCCGGTGCAACCGCGACATGACGGTGCCGATCGGGATGTCGAGGATCTGCGCCGCATCGGCGTAGGAGAAGTCGCCGATGTCGACGAGGACGAT
>JAWVDX010000294.1:0-2668 GCA_033857015.1 Gaiellaceae bacterium | reverse complement strand
GGCTACGCGGTCGCGACCGGCTGCGGTGCGTGCGCGACCGAGCGAGCGGGCAGCACGAGCGTGAAGCGGCTGCCCTCGCCGGGGGCGCTGTCGAGCTCGATCCGCCCGCCGAGCGCGAGCGCCAGCTCCCGGGCGATCGCGAGCCCGAGCCCGGTGCCGCCGGTGTCGCGCGACCAGAAGGGACGGAAGATCCGCTCCTGCTCCTCCTTTTTGATCCCCGGCCCCGAGTCGGACACGGAGACCGTGACGCTCCCGTTCGTCGCCTCGAGGACGAGCTCGACGCGGCCCCCGTCGGGTGTCCAGCGGATCGCGTTCGCGAGCAGGTTGCTGATGATCTGGAGCACGCGATCGCCGTCGCTCACGATGGTCGGCCGCTCCTCGGTGCGCGCGACGTAGTCCAGCTCGCGGCGGCGCGCGGTCTCCTGGAAGGCCGCGAACGCCTGGTCGCAGAGCAGCCCCATGTCGACCTCCTCCTCCATCACGGTGAAGCGGTGCGCGTCGAGCTTGGCGAGGTCGAGAACGTCGCCGACGAGGCGCTCCAGGCGGGCCGCCTCGCGCTCGACCACCGCCAGCGACTGCTCGCGGGACTCGGCGTCGTCGAGGATCCCCTCGGCGAGAGCGGCCACGTGGCCGCGGATCGCCGTCAGCGGCGTGCGCAGCTCGTGCGAGACGGACATGAGGAAGTTCCGCTCGAGCTGCTCCGCTTCCGCGAGCCGGACGGCCATCTCGCGGAAGCGCGCCGCCAGGTGGCCGATCTCGTCGCCGGCCGGCACCGTCGGGATCTCGACGTCGTAGTGCCCGCGCGCGATCGCGTCCGCCGCATCCGAGAGCGCGAGCACCGGCCGCGTGATGCGCCGCGAGAGGTACCAGCCGAAGCCGCCGGCGATCAGGACGCCGCCCACGAACGCGAGCGCGAGCCGGCCGATCAGCGGCAGCCAGCCGGAGCGCAGCGCGCTCGCGGGCCGGGTGAGCACGAACGCGCCGAAGTAGGTGCCGTGCTCACCGACCGGGCTGACGACGGCCAGGTAGCTCTCGTGCGTCCCCGGAGGCTTCCACGTGAAGGAGAAGGTGTGGTTCGGGATCCCGCGCACGCCGATGTCCTTCTCGTGCACGTGCACGAGGCCGTCGATCTCCCCGGGGAAGAGCTCCGTGCCGACGTAGTAGATGTGGTCGCCCGTCACGTCGGCGAGCGTCTCCGCGGCGAAGGTGTTGACCTTGTCGCCGGCGACGTAGTTCTTCGCCTGCTGGTTGTAGAGCTTCGACATCCCGGTGGCCTCCCGCCTGAGGTCGCGGAGCGCCTGGCTGTGGGAGTAGCTCACGAAGAGCTGGAGCGCGATGAGGGCCGCAACGACGCCGGAGAGGAAGACGCCTGCGAGGAAGAGCGCCGGGAGGCGGAAGCGCAGAGACCGGAACATCCCGCGATTCAAGGTACCGGATGCCTCCTCGGGCTTCTAGGCGCCGACGGCGTCGCGCGCGGGCGAGACCTTGTAGCCGACGCCCCAGACGGTGACGATCGGAGACGCGTCGCCGAGCTTGCGGCGCAGCTGGCGGACGTGCACGTCGACCGTGCGCGTGTCGCCCGCGAAGGTGTAGCCCCAGACGCGCTCGAGCAGCTGGTCGCGCGTCAGCACGAGCCCGCGGTGGTCGAGCAGCTCCCAGAGCAGGTCGAACTCCTTCGGCGCGAGCTGGACCTCGACGTCCTCGACCCGTGCCTCGCGCCGCCCAGCGTCGACGGTGAGGTGCCCGTGGCGGATCACGTCGCTCTCGGGGATGCGCGACTCGGAAGTCGTGCGGCGCAGGATCGACTTCACGCGCGCGACAAGCTCCCGCGGGTTGAACGGCTTCGTCATGTAGTCGTCGGCGCCGACCTCGAGCCCGATGATCTTGTCCACGTCCTCGTCGCGCGCGGTCAGCATGAGGATCGGCAGGTCGGAGCTCTGGCGGATGCGCCGGCAGACCTCGATCCCGTCGATGTCGGGCAGGTTGAGGTCGAGAACGACGAGGGACAGCTCACCGTCGTTGACCTCGCTGAGCGCCTCGGCTCCGTTCGTCGCCGAGCGGACGCCGTAGCCCGCGTTCTTCAGGTAGAGGGCGACGAAGGAGGCGATCGACGCCTCGTCTTCCACCACCAGGACGGTTTGCTGGCTCATGTGAACAGCCTACGCGGTCGCGGCGGAGTCCAGCGCGAACCCACGATGCGCCGGGATCTGCACCGGATCGCCGTCGTTCACCGAATAGGTGCCCGTCGTGAAGCCCTCGCCCGAGCCCACGGGCGTGAGCGTGCCGGCGAGCATGACGTGGCCCTTGCCGACGACGGAGAGGTTGATGCCGCTGCCCGTCGCCGAGAGCCGGAAGGCTCCGCCGACGAGCCGGAAGCGAATGTCCGTGCCGGTGCCGCTGCAGACGATCGTCCTGTCGTCCGGATCGGGCGTCTGCGCCGAGATGTTCGTCCGGCCGTCCGGGCAGGAGAGCTGCAGCGTGCCGCCGGAGGCTGGGTCGGGATCCGTGATCCGGAGCGTCGCGGTGTCGACGCCGCTCGGGTGGATGCGCCCGATGACTGCACCGGTCGCCCGCACCTGCACGAGCCCGGCAGCGGCCTGCACGGAGAGCGTGCCGTCATCGTCGGCCGCGCTTGCGGTCGTGACGAGCCCCGCGCCGAGCGCGAGCA
>JAWVDX010000293.1:0-2909 GCA_033857015.1 Gaiellaceae bacterium | reverse complement strand
AAGCTCGAAGAGCGCTTCCGCGTGGTGCGCGCGACGAGGGAGGCGGAAGCATGAGCGCGGCGCCTCAACTAGAGGCGGCTCCGCCCGTGCTCGCGATCCGCGGCGCGACGAAGCGCTTCGGCAGCGTGACGGCGCTCGACGGGGTCGACCTGGACGTCCACGCGGGCGAGGTCGTGGCCCTGCTCGGCGACAACGGGGCCGGGAAGTCGACGCTGATCAAGTGCGTCGCCGGGGCCCACCGGCTCGACAGCGGCTCGATCGAGATGGACGGCGCCCCGGTGGCGATCCACTCGCCCGCGGACGCCCGCGCGCTCGGGATCGAGACCGTCTACCAGGATCTGGCGCTCTTCGACAACCTGCGTCCGAGCGACAACTTCTATGCGGGTCGCGAGCTGGCGACGCCGCGCTTCCTCCCGCGCTCGCTGCGTGTCCTGCGCCGGCGGACGATGACCGAGGCAACACGCGACGTCCTGAATCGCCTCCAGGTGACGCTCCCCGACCTGGACGGGGTCGTCGGGTTGATGTCCGGCGGCCAGCGCCAGGCGGTCGCGGTGAGCCGCGCCGCGGCGTTCGCCTCGCGCCTCGTCATCCTCGACGAGCCGACCGCCGCGCTCGGCGTGCGCGAGTCGCGCAAGGTGCTCGACCTGATCCTGCGCCTGCGCGCGGAAGGCAAGGCCGTGATCGTGATCTCCCACGCGATGGACCACGTCATCGAGGTCGCCGACCGCGCCATCGTGCTGCGCCGTGGGCGCACCGTGGGCGAGCTGACCCCTTCATCGGACACCCACCAGCAGATCGTCTCGCTGATGGTAGGAGGTGCGGACTGACGAGAGCGTGAGGGCGATCCCCCTTGCCTCGCCGGGCCGTATCCCCTTTCGCGGGAGGGCCGGAGCGGACACGGGCCGGGCAGACAACAGCGTCGTTTCAACTCGAGGAGGAGTAATGCGAAGGTCACGACTCCTGGCCGCAGCATGCCTTTGCGCAGCTGTCGCCATGATGGCCGTGTGGGCCGCAGGCGCCACGGCGAAGCCAACGAAGCAGCAGGCAACCGTCAAGATCGGCTTCATCACGAAGTTCCCGGTCGGGTTCTTCTTCACGCTCCAGAACGGGGCCAAGAAGTGGAACAAGACCCACAAGAACGTGAAGATCCTGTTCGCGCAGGGCAAGAGCGCGACCGACGACGCGGGCGAGATCGCCGCGATCCAGGACATGGTCGCGAAGGGCGTGAAGGGCATCGCCATCACTCCGACGAGCCCCGCGGTGGCCAAGGAGCTGGACAAGGCGATCAAGAAGGGCGTGAAGATCGTCCTGATGGACAACGACCTGCCGGCGTGGAAGAACAAGTCGTCGGTGGTCGCGACGAACAACTTCAAGGGCGGCCAGCTCGCCGGCAAGTACTTCGCCTCGCACCTCAAGGCGGGGGACAAGATCGGGGTGCTCGCGGGCGTCCCGGGCGTTCCGGCGCTCGACGACCGCGTCAACGGCATGCTCGCCGGGCTCGGCGCGATGAAGGACCAGCTGAAGATCGTGGGCAAGCTCGAGACCGACTGCGCTCAGGACAAGGGCTTCGCGGCCGCGCAGACGATCATCACGGGCAACCCCGACCTGAAGGCGATGTACTCGGCGTGTGGCCCGCCCGCGATGGGCGCGCTGCAGGCGATCAAGAACGCGGGCATCAAGCCGGCCGACATCATCACGATCGGCTACGACGCCCAGCCGGAGGAGGTCGCGGAGATCAAGGCCGGCAACGAGGACGCAAGCGTCGCTCAGTTCCCGTTCAAGATCGGCCAGCTCGGCGTGGCCACGCTCTGGAAGGTGATCAACCACGTCAAGGTGCCGAAGAAGGTCGACACCGGCACGGCCCTGGTCACCCAGGCGAACGCGTCCCAGTTCTCGTAGCTCGCGGAGGCAGCGTGGGGAGGGGCTCCGGCACCAGCCGGGGCCCCTCTGCCTCCTGCGCTCCTACGAAGCGAGCTGAACCCGGATCATCCAGAGCTGCTGCTCGAGCGTGCGCATGACCTCGATCAGCACGTCCTGGGAGGGGAGGTCGAGGTCGCCGAGCCGGTCCATCCGCTCGCGGATGCGCTCCGTGACATCGGCGAGTCGCCGGGTCAGGTCGGCGACGACGACGTGGTCCTCGATCGGGCCGCGCTCGAGCGTCGGCGACTCCGTGCCGGCCGCGACCGTGGCAGCCTGTCCGTCGACCTGGTAGCCGAGCGCGACGGCCCGCTCGGCGACGGTGTCCGCGAGCTCGCGCCACGAGTCGACGAGCTCGTCGAGCTGGAGGTGGAGCGAGCGGAAGAACGGCCCGACGACGCTCCAGTGCAGCTGCTTGCCGACGAGCGAGAGGTCGACGAGCTCCACGAGCGTCGCCTGCAGCTCGTGGCCGACCTCGTTGCGGCGATGGGCTCCGAGCGGTGGGAGATGGGCTTCTACGCTTGCGGTCATGGCGTTTCCTCCTTGGCTGTCCTAGCGGTTTTGTGCGCCCGCCGCGGCTCTCTCGAGGGCGGCGAGCAGGGTCTCGAGGTCGTAGGAGTCGTCGTGCCGGACTCCGTCGATATAGAACGTGGGCGTGCCGTTGACGCCGCTGCGCACGCCGCTCAGGAAGTCCTCGCGGACGTGCGGAGCGTGGACGCCGTCGGCGAGCTCCCGGTCGAAGCGCTCGACGTCGAGCCCGAGCGCCTCTGCGTAGCCGTGCAGATCCGCATCGGACAGGCGCCTCTGGTTCTCGTAGAGGACGTCGTGCATCTCCCAGTAGAGGCCCTGGGCCCCCGCCGCCTCTGCGGCCTCCGCGGCGTGCTCGGCGTGCGGGTGCGCGGTCGTGATCGGGAAGTTGCGGAACACGAAGCGGAGCCGCTCGCCCATCCGGGCCTGCAGCTCCTTGACGATCGGATACGCGGCGCCGCAGT
>JAWVDX010000292.1:0-2944 GCA_033857015.1 Gaiellaceae bacterium | reverse complement strand
CTCGGAGCGACCCGCAAGCTCGAGCGCCGCGTCCCGGCCCTCGGCCGCGCAGCCCGGCTCTGGCCCAGCCTCGCGCTCCTCGACACGCACGGAATCGGCCCCGTCGCAGGCTGGTCGCGACTCCCGCTCGCGGGGCGCCGCTTCCACTCCTTCGACGTCTACCAGGTGATCGAGCAACCGCCCGAGCTCGACCGCCGCGTCACGCTCGGGGCGCGGCGCGATGGATTCGGCCGCCCGCTTCCCAGCCTGCACTGGTTCGTGAGCGAGCGCGAGTTGACGAGCGCGCTGCGCACGCAGCGCCTGCTCGCGACCGAGCTCGCACGCGCTGAGCTCGGTCGGCTCGTGACGACGGACGAGCTTGCGCCCTCCGGCGAGGTGCGCGAGCTCCTCCATCCGTCGGCGCACCACCACCTCGGCACGACGCGCATGAGCGCCGACCCGAGGCAAGGCGTCGTCGACGTCGACGGCCGTGTGCACGGAAGCGCCAACCTCTTCGTCGCGGGCACCTCGGTCTTTCCGACCAGCGGCTTCGTGAACCCGTCCCTGACGGCAGTGGCGCTCGCGCTGCGGCTGGCCGATCACGTGGCCGCCACGTTCACCGCGCTCCCCGACTAGGGCGTCTCGACCTCCACCGCCGGCTCCGTCCCGTCCTCCCAGACCCGCCACGGCCCCTTGCCGGCCTCGAGCATCTGCTCGAGCCACTGCTGGTCCTTGAGCGTGTCCATCGGCGCCCAGAAGCCCTCGTACTTGTTGGCGTGCAGCTTGCGCTGCTCGATCAGCCTCCGGAACGGCTCCTCGACGAGGTCCTCGCCCTCGTGGATGTGGTCGAAGATCTCGTTGCGGAAGACGAAGTAGCCGCCGTTGATCCAGACGTTCGCCTCCGTGACGTCCTCGATGCCGACCACGTTCTCGTCCTCGTCAGTCGCGACGATGTGGAAGGTGTAGCTGCTCGGCTTCACGCAGATGAAGCTGGCGATCGCCCCGCTCTCGCTGCTCTGCTGGATCAGTGTCGGCAGGGGCGCGTCGGTGAGCACGTCGCCGTAGTTGGCGAGGAAGGTCTCCTCGCCCTCGAGGTGCTTCTGCACCGCCTTCAGGCGCTGCCCGACCGAGGTGTGGAGGCCGGTATCGACGAAGGTGATCTCCCAGTCCTGGATGTCGTGGCGCAGGAGCTCGATGTGCCGGCCGCCGTCCGTGAGCACGAAGTCGTTGCTGGCCGCTTCGTTGTAGTTGAGGAAGAAGTCCTTGATGACCTCGCCCTTGTAGCCGAGGCAGAGCACGAAGCGCGTATGGCCGAAGTTGGCGAAGTACTTCATGACGTGCCAGAGGATCGGCCGCTCCCCGATCGGCACCATCGGCTTCGGGATGCGCTCCGACGCCTCCCGCATCCGCAGTCCCAGGCCGCCGCAGAAGAGCACGACCTTCATGCCGCTGCTCACGCCAGCACCTCGAGACGCGGGATCGCGACGAAGAACTGGGCTCCCCACTCGCGGGCGTAGGCGAGCTGTTCGACGATCTCGTCCTTCAGGTTCCAGGGCATGATCCAGATGTAGTCCGGCCGCAGCTCGGCGAGGCGCTCCGGGGCGTGGATCGGGATGTGTGTGCCCGGAGTGAACCGTCCGTGCTTGTACGGGTTGCGGTCGACCGTGAGCTCGACGAAGTCGGTGCGGATCCCGCAGTAGTTGAGCAGCGTGTTCGCCTTCCCGGGGGCGCCGTAGCCGGCGATGGTCTTCCCCTCGTCCTTCGCCTGGACGAGGAACGCCAGCAGCGCGCGCTTCGTCTCCTCGACGCGCTTGCTGAACGCCTCGTAGACCTCGAAGGACGTCAGGCCGAAGGCCTCCTCGCGGGCGCGGAACTCCTCGACGGCGGCTGTGACGGGCCGTTCGTCACCGTCGGCGTGGCGGATGAAGAGGCGCAGCGACCCGCCGTGCGTCGCGACCTCCTCCAGGTCGAAGACAGTGAGGCCGTGCGCGGCGAAGATGCGCTCCGCCGTGAGCAGAGAGAAGTACGTGAAGTGCTCGTGGTAGATCGTGTCGAAGAGGTCGTCCTCGAGCAGTCGCATCAGATGGGGGAACTCCACGGTCGCCGTGCCGTCCCCGGCGAGCACGATCTTCATGCCGGCAACGAAGTCGTTGATGTGCGGTGCCTGGGAGAGGACGTTGTTCCCGACGATGAGGTCCGCCCGCCAGCCCTCGTCGCGCAGGCGCTGGGCGCTGTCGCGCCCGAAGAACTCGACCCGGCTCGGCACGCCGCGCTCGACCGCGGCCGCCGCGACGTTGGCGGCCGGCTCGATCCCGAGCACCGGCACGCCGAGCTGGACGAAGTGCTGGAGGAGATACCCGTCGTTGCTCGCGACCTCGATGACGAGGCTGTCCGGCCCCAGACCGAGCCGAGGCACCATCTGCTCCGCGTAGTCGCGCGCGTGCCGCACGAACGAGTCGGAGTACGACGAGAAGTAGGCGTACTCGGTGAAGATCTCCTCCGGCGAGACGTACTCCGGGAGCTGGACGAGGAGGCAGCTCTCGCAGATCCGCACGTGGAGCGGGTAGAAGGGCTCCATCGCGTCGAGTTCGTGCGCGTCGAGGAAGTGCTCGCAGAGGGGGGACATCCCGAGATCGACGACGGTGACGCGGAGCGCGCTGCCGCACAGGCGGCACGGGGGCGCCTCGACGGTTGCGGGGGGTAACGCCTGTTCAAGCACGGAAGAGCGCCTCCTTGGGCGTCGTACGTCGAGCCGACGTAGTGTACGCGGCAGGTTGAGCCGTCCTCCTCTCGGATCCCTTGCGGTTTCGCGTGGTCCCCAACGCTGAGCCCCTGCGCGGCGAGGTTGCGATCGTCACCGGCGGCGGCCGCGGCGTCGGAGCCGCCGTCGCGCGCGCGCTCGCTGCCGCTGGCGCCGCAGTCGCGGTCGCAGCGCGGAGCACCGGGGAAGTCGAGGCGATCGCCG
>JAWVDX010000291.1:0-3726 GCA_033857015.1 Gaiellaceae bacterium | reverse complement strand
CGAGCTTCGAGATCGTCCACTACGGGATCCGCCCGCGGCCCGAGGCGCCGCTGCCGCCGACGGGCGAGCAGCGGCTGCTCTGCGTCGGGCGGCTCATCCCGATCAAGGGCCACATCGTGCTGTTGCGGGCCTTTGCGAAGGTGCACGAGGAGTTCCCGGCGGCGCGCCTCGCGATCGCGGGCCGCGGGCCACTGGAGCCCGCGCTGCGCGCGCTGGCCCGCGAGCTGAAGATCGCCGACGCGGTCGAGTTCCTCGGTCATGTCGCGCCGATCCAGATGGAGATCGAGCGCTCGGCCGTCGTCGTCGTCCCGTCGATGGGCGAGGGCTTCGGGATGGTCGCGCTCGAGGCGATGGAGCGCTCGCGCCCGGTGATCGCCGCGGCGATCGGCGGCCTCGGCGAGCTCGTCCAGGACGGCGTGACCGGCTACCTCGTCCCGCCGGCCGACGTGGAGCCGCTCGCCGGGTCGATCGCCGAGCTGCTCCGCGACCCCGCAAAGGCGCGCGCGATGGGCGAGGCAGGCCGCGAGCGGGCGCTGCAGTACTTCCTCGAGGAGCGCTGCACCGACCGGACGGAGATCCTGTACCGGAGCGCTCTGAACGGTCGAAGCGCCTCGGTTCGACCGAACGGGGTCTGACCCCGTAAAGCTTTACAGGGTCTGACCCCGGCGTCTTTACAAATGCGCTACGGCGTCAGGGCGTGCCGGTACACCTCGGCGGTGCGCTCCGCCATCCGCGCAACGGAGAAGCGCTGCTGCGCGCGAACGAGACCTTCTGCGCCCATCGCCACCGCCTGCGCACGATCCTGGAGGAGGATGCCGAGTGCCGTGGCGAGCGCGGCAGGATCGTCCGGCGGGACGAGGATCCCCGTCCCGCCGTCTGCGACGAGCTCCGGGATCGAGCTGACCCGGCTCGCGACGATCGGCTTCGCGCAGAGCATCGCCTCCAGGAGCGCCAGGCCGAAGCCCTCCCACCGCGCCGGATGGACGAACAGCTCGGCCTGGCGGAGCAGCGCCGCGACGTCGCCGACCCGCCCCGGGAAGCGCACGCGGTCCGTGACGCCGAGCTCGGCGGCAAGCGCCTCCAGCTCCGCCCGCTGCGGCCCTTCGCCGAGGACGACGAGCACTGCCTCCGACGGCAGCTCCGCCAGCGCCCGCAACGCCACGTCCAGTCCCTTCTGCGGCTCGAGGCGCGACACCGCGACGAGCAGCCGCGCCCCCTCGGGCAGCCGCAGCTCCGGGTTGGGTCCCCACGCCAGAGGGGGCGCGTCGAGCCCGTAGTGCACGACCTCGATCTTCTCCGCCGGCAGCCCGACCCGCGTCACGCAGAAGCGGGCCAGCGCCTCGGTGATCGCGATGATCCTGCTCGCTCGCCGCGCCAGCATCCGCTCGACGAAGCGGAACGACCCTGCCCGGAACGGATCGTCGTTGTGCTTCGTCGAGACGAGGCGCGCCTGGCCTCGGCCGAGCGCCCCGTAGAGGTCCGCGTGCACCAGGTGGGTGTGCACGACGTCCACATCGAGCCGGCGCAGGGCCGGCACGAGCCTCGGTGACAGGTCGCGGGCGGAGACGAGCCTCTCGTACGGCACGCCTGCCGTGTCGAGCGCTGCGTAGAACGGGGCCACGTCCCAGCTCGGGTCGTCCAGCCCGACCATGTGAGCGTCCACGCCGAGCGCGCGCAGCGCCGGCAAGAGCGCGAGCAGGTGCCGCTCGGAGCCGCCGATCCCCCGGATCCGGTGGATATGCGCGACCTTCATCGGGCGAGGGCGACCCTGGCATCGTCGACCAGGAGGGGCGGCGGCGCGTCGAGGTAGAGGCGTTGCCAGAGCTCGAGCATGAGCAGGCACCAGAGCCGGTGGCCATGATCCCGCCGCGCGCTCATGTGCTCGTCTAGGAGGCGCTTTACCGTCTCGGGGCGGAGCTGGCCGCGGCTGCGGGCCCGCTCGTCGAGCAGCAGGTCGCCGACCATGACGCGGAGGTCCTCGCGCAGCCAGCGGGAGATCGGGACGCCGAAGCCCGCCTTGCGCCGCCCGGCGATCCGCGCCGGCAGCGCATCCGCGAACGCCTCGCGGAGCGCGATCTTGCCGCGCCTCGGCGTCGCCTTGAGCTCGTTCGGCAGCGCCAGCCCCAGCTCGATGACGCGGTGGTCGAGGAAGGGGGAGCGCAGCTCGAGCGAGACGGCCATCGAGGCCATGTCCGCCTTGTAGAGCAGATCGCCGGGGAGGTAGGTCGCCACGTCGAGGAGCTGCAGCCCCGTGATCCCGGCCACCGGCGGGTCGCCGAGGAGGGAGGCGGCCGAGCGGGGCGCCTCGATCTCGGCGAGCGCCGCGTCCGTCCACAGCGCCGCGCGCAGCTCCGCGGGGAAGATCTCCATCAGGCGGCCGTAGCGCTCGTTCGCGGGCGCCGCGCCGAGCGCGAGGAAGCGCGCGGCCCGCGCCGCCCTCGAGCGCGGCTCCCGCCGCGCGCTCGGCGTGGCGCCTGCCGCTCGCGCCGCCAATCCCGCGAGCCCGGCGGGAAGCCGTCCCGCCAGCGCGTGCGCGGCGTAGCGCTCGTAGCCGGCGAACGCCTCGTCGCCGCCGTCGCCCCCGAGCGCGACGGTGACGTCACGGCGCGCCACCTCGGAGATCAGCAGCGTCGGGAGGATCGCCTCGTCGCCGAGCGGCTCGTCGAGCGTCCAGGCGACGCGCGGCAGCAGGTCGGCGATGTCCGGCTCGAGGACGAGCTCCTCGTGCACCGTCCCGTAGCGCTCCGCCACGGCGCGCGCGTAGAGCCGCTCGTCGTAGCGCGAGTCGCTGAACCCGACCGAGAACGTGTGCACCGGCTCACGGGTCATCTGCGCCATCAGCGCGACGACGACCGAGGAGTCGATCCCGCCGGAGAGGAGCGCGCCGATCGGCACGTCCGCGACGAGGCGGTCGCGCACCGCCTCGGCGACCGTCTCGCGCACGGCGTCGAGCCAGTCCTCCCGCGCGCGCACGCCCTCGGGGGCGCGCGGCGCAGCGGCCCAGTAGCGCTCCACCACGGGCTCGCCGCTCTCCAGCACCAGGAAGTGCCCCGGCGCCAGCTTCGAGACGCCGCGCAGAGCGCTGCCCGTCCCGGGCACGTACTGGAGCGCCAGGTAGGCATCGAGCGCCTGCAGGTCGACCTCGCGGGGCAGCTCCGGCAGCTGGAGCAGCGCCTTCAGCTCGGAGGCGAACGCGAACGTCCCGTCCGGGAGCCGCGCGTGCAGCAGCGGCTTCTTGCCGAGCCGGTCGCGCGCGAGGACGAGCCTGCCGCGTGACTCGTCCCAGAGCGCGAGGGCGAACATCCCCTCGAGCCGCTCCACGAAGCCGGTGCCGTGCTCCTCGTAGAGATGCGGGATCAGCGCGGTGTCGCCGTGGCCCGGGATCCGGTGACCCTGCGCCTCCAACTCGGTGCGGAGCGCCTTGAAGTTGTAGATCTCGCCGTTCAGCACGACCATCACGGAGCCGTCCTCGTTGCGCGCCGGCTGCTGGCCGTGGCGGAGGTCGACGACGCGCAGCCGCCGGTGCCCGAGCGCGCAGCGGCCGATCGCGTCCACGCCGTGCTCGTCGGGGCCCCGGTGTACGATCGCCTGGCTCATGCGGGACGTGGCCGCCACATCGGCGGGCGCGCCGCCCGTGACCATCCCGCAGATGCCGCACACGATGGCGAAACGGTACGCGGTCGTCTCCTGCCACGTCGAACGACCCCTCGACGACGAGGTCTGGCG
>JAWVDX010000290.1:0-2798 GCA_033857015.1 Gaiellaceae bacterium | reverse complement strand
TGTAGTACCCGGCGCGGAGAAGGATCCTGTAGGCCCCGTTTGCGGCGCTTCGGACGCGCTGGGGCTTCGCGCCCACGCGTGCGAAGACCAGGGTGACGGACGCGGGGCCATCGCACGGCTGGTCCTCCCGGCAGACCGGTGTGATCGGGCCGCGCGTGACGGTGCCGCGCAGGCCGCTCGGGGTGGCCGAGCCTGCCGCCGCGGGGACCGCGAGGAGCGTCAGTGCGAGCAGCGGGGCCAGGCGGTGCAGGTGCATGAGACAAGTGTGCCGCAGATCCTGTTTGTCGCAATTTTGGTGCAGTTTCGTGCGTCTTTCGACGGCAGGCTCTGGGGGTGGATCTCCTCCGCTACCGGCGGCCCCTCCTCGTCGCGCTCGTGGCCGTGCTCGCCGTGCTCGTCGTCGCGCAGCGCGTGCGTGGGAGCGGAGCTGAGCCGGTCGCTCGGGCACCCGTGGCCGCGGCGGCTGCGGCGCCGGCGCCCGCCCTGCTCGTGGTCGACGTCGTCGGCGCGGTGCGGCGGCCGGGGCTCTACCGGCTCGCGCCGGGGTCACGGGTCGCCGATGCGGTGCGGCGCGCCGGCGGTGCGACCACCCGTGCGCAGCTCGAGCTGCTGAACCTCGCGGCGCCGCTCGCGGACGGGGAGCAGGTCGTCGTCCCGCGCATGGGCGCGCCGGGGGTGGCGGGCGGCCCGACGAGCCCCGGCGCGCCGGCTGCGCCGCTCCAGCTCAGCGTGGCGACCGCGGAGCAGCTGGACGCGCTCCCCGGAGTCGGGCCGGCGACGGCCGCGAAGATCGTCGCGTACCGCGAGGAGCACGGGCCGTTCCACGCGGTGGACGACCTCGTCGGCGTGCCCGGGATCGGGCCCGCGAAGCTGGCGGCGCTGGAAGGGCTGGTCGTACCGTGAGAGTCGCGCCCGCGACCGCGACGGCGCTCGCCGCCAGCGCCGGCGTCGTGCTGGCGCTTGTCGCGCACGCGCCGTCGCTCCCCGTCGTCGGGCTGCTGGCAATCGGCGTCGTTTGGCAGGCGCGCAGTGCCGCGCTCCTGCTCGTGGTGGCCGCGCTCGCCGGCTGGTGGTGGGGGAGCGTGCGCGTCGACGCGCTAGGTCGGAGCGTGCTGGCGCCGCAGATCGGTCGCGGCGGCGACGTGCTGGTCGAGATCGTCGCGCCGGCGCGCGTGGGGCCGTTCCAGATCCGGGCGATGGCGCGCGTGCTCCGCTTCGACGGGTTGCCCGTCGACGAGCGGGTGCTGGCGGAGCTGCCGCCCTCGTCACGGGCGCCGCCTCAGGGAGCCCGTGTCGAGGTGCTCGGGGTGCTCGTCGCGCCCCGGGGCCCGCGCGACGGCTTCGACGAGCGCAGCTGGCTCGCCCATCAGGGCATCCACGTCGTGCTGCGCGCCAAGCGCTGGCGTGTCGTGGGCGCGCGCACCGGCTTCGGTGCCACGGGCGATCGGCTGCGAGGCTGGCTCGCGCGCGGTGTCGCCGGCGGGGGAGAGGGTCGCGCTGTCGCGGACGGCGTCCTGCTCGGCGACGACGGGGGGCTCTCGGCCGGGTTGCGTGACAACTTCCGGGCCTCCGGCCTCTATCACGTTCTCGCGGCATCGGGCCAGAATGTGGCGATCGTCGCCGGCTTCGCGCTCGGGCTCTGCTGGCTCCTCGGGCTCTCGCGGGTCACCGGGCACCTGGTCGCGCTCGCGTCCATCGGTGCCTACGTCCTCGCGGTCGGCGCCCAGCCCTCGGTCGTGCGCGCCGGCGTCGCCGGGGCTCTCGCCTCGCTCGCGTTCCTCGCGGGAGCGCTCCGCGATCACTGGCACGCCCTCGCGCTCGGGGCGCTCGTCCTCCTCGCCTGGAACCCGTGGAACCTGCTCGACGCAGGGTTCGAGCTTTCGTTCGCGGCGGTGCTCTCGATCTTCCTGCTCGCGCCGCGGATCGACCGGCGCCTGGAGGGCTACCCGCTGCCGCGTGCGACGCGCCTCCTGCTCGCGGTCTCCTGTGCCTGCACGCTGGCCACCGCTCCGGTGAGCTGGCTGCAGTTCCACCGGATCTCCCTGATCGCCGTCCCGGCCAACCTCGCTGCGGCGGTTGCCGTCGCGCCCCTGCTCGTGCTCGCGCTCGCCGCCGCGGCGCTCGCGCCCCTCTCGCCCGTCGGGGCGCACGTCCTGGGGCTGGGCGCGACGCTCCTCGGTAGCTACCTGGCGGGATGTGCGCGGCTGGCCGCCGCGCTTCCGGGGGCGCAGGTCACCTCGAATCGCGGGCTGGTGGCGCTCGTGCTGCTCGCTGCGGGCGGCTGGATCCTGCACCGCCACCGCAATGCCGTCCGGGCGCGACCTCCCTGACGTCGGCATATGCTCCGGTGGATGGCCGCCGAGCTCCAGCCCGTCTACCTGATCGGCGGCAGCGACCGCGCCAAGGTGGATCGCGCGCTCGCCCGCCTGCGCTCGCGCGTCGGCGAGGACGCAGTGCAGCGCCTGTCCGCGCTCGACACCCCTGCGGCCGACGCGATCGCCGCCTGCAACGCCGGCGGCCTCTTCGCGAGCGGCGGCAAGGTCGTCCTCGTCGATGCGGTCGAGAAGTGGAAGGCGGCCGACCTGAAGGCGCTTGCCGAGTACCTCGCGAGCCCCGCGCCGGAGACGATCCTGGCGCTGGTCGCGGACGATCCGCCCGCGGGCACCGCGCTGGCGAAGCTCTGCGAGAAGCACGGCGAGCTCCTCCTTTTCGAGCTGCCGAAGAAGCTGCCGGAGTGGGTAGCGACCCAGCTCGCGGCGCTCGGTGCGAAGGCCGACGCCGAGGCCTGTCGGGTCCTC
>JAWVDX010000289.1:0-6199 GCA_033857015.1 Gaiellaceae bacterium | reverse complement strand
GCATGTGTTAAGCGCGCCGCCAGCGTTCGTCCTGAGCCAGGATCAAACTCTCCGTGAAGAACTTGTCGCCCCTCCGAGGAGGAGCAAACGGTTCCCATAGATGAGCTTGGTGCTCAAATGCCACATCCAAAAGATGTGACGGGATATTTCGTCATGACCTCTCGGAGCATCGCCAAGGCGAAGCTCGTCGAGGGTCTCGACATTGAACGTACGCTGTTGAGTTTTCAAAGACCGTGCCACCTGTGATGGCCGTAAAAAAGCCCCCGACTCGCGCCAGAGGCCCTCGGTGCTGCTCGCATACTACTCGATGCGTGCTGAGGGCGCTCCTGGTGTCGTCGGGATGGGCTTTCCTACAGCCACCCTTTCGGGCAGCCGGGGAATGATAGCAGGGTCCTGGCGCCTGTCAAACAGCGGCGAAGCGCATGAACCGGCGCTTCCCGGCCTGCACGAGCCCCCCGGCGAGGGCAGCGCGCGAGACGTCCAGCTCGGACACCGGCTCGCCGTTCAGCTTGACCCCGCCCTGGGCGATCAGGCGGCGCGCCTCGCTCGTCGTCGCGACGCCGAGATGCTCGACGAGGAGCGCCGGCAGATGGAGCGGATCTCCTGCAGGCAAGGGCGCTTCGGGCACGTCGTCCGGCGCCTGGTGCTCGCGGACGACGCGCGTGAAGTGCGCCTCCGCCTCGCGGGCGGGGTCCTCCCCGTGCCAGCGCGTGACGATGCGCCGGGCAAGCTCGAGCTTCCACGCCATCGGGTCGCTCGACGGGGCCGCCTCGCCGACCAGCATCTCCCACCACTGCGGGAGCGCCGAGTCCGGGATGGACATGACCTTGCCGAACTGCTCCTCGGGAGCCTCAGTGATGCCGACGACGTTGCCCCTCGACTTCGACATCTTCTCGACGCCGTCGGTCCCTACGAGGAGCGGATAGGTCATGACGACCTGCGGCACCAGGCCGTAGTTGGGCATCACCTCGCGGCCGGCAAGGAGATTGAACAGCTGATCCGTGCCGCCGATCTCGATGTCGGCCTCGATCGCCACCGAGTCGTAGGCCTGCATGGGCGGATAGAGGAGCTCCGAGAGCGAGATCGGCACATGGGCCTTGAAGCGCTTCTCGAAGTCGTCCCGCTCGAGCAGCCGGGCAACCGTGATCGTGCGCGTGAGGCGGACGACCTCCGCGAAGGAGAGCTTGCCGAGCCACTCGCCGTTGAAGCGGACCTCGGTGCGCTCCGGGTCGAGAATGCGGAAGGCCTGCGCCGCGAACTGCTGCGCGTTGGCGTCGAGCACCTCTTCCGGGAGCACAGGGCGCTCCGCCGACCGGCCGGACGGGTCGCCGATGCGGGCTGTGTAGTCGCCGACGATCAGGACGACGACGTGGCCGGCAGCCTGGAACGCGGCGAGCCGGTCGAGCACGAAGGTGAAGCCGAGGTGGATGTCCGGCGAGGTCGGGTCGACGCCGAGCTTCACGCGCAGCGGGCGACCGAGCTTCAGCTTCTCCTCGAGGCCGCCCGCGGGCAGGAGGTCGACCGCGTGGCGGGTCAGCTGCTCGAGGTCGTCGGCCACCCGAGCGATTCTAGGGCGAGGGAGGCACCGCCGGCAGTCGGTCCCTCCCTCACTTGTCTGCATTTCGCGGGAACAGCCGAACCGGTTCACCGCCGCGGGCGAATCCGCTAGGTGAATAGTCTCGGGACAGTGGTAGCGTTGGAAAGCTTCGCCATGGCTCGCGAGCTCGCCCATCTCTCCGACGAAGCCGTGCTGGCGCTCGTGGCCCGGTCCGAGGAGCCGGCGCTCGCGGAGATCTACGACCGCTTCGGCGCGGTGGCCTACGGTCTGGCGCTCCGGGTGCTGCGCGACGAGGGGCTGGCACAGGATGCGGTGCAGGACGCGTTCCTGACGGTCTGGCGCACGGCGCGCACGTTCGCGGCCGAGCGCGGGGCGGCACGCACGTGGATCCTGACGCTCGTGCACCGGCGCGCGGTCGATCTTGTGCGGCGCGAGCAGCGGCGGCGCACCGATCCGCTCGAGTCCGCTCCCGAGCCTGTCGCGGCGGAGCAGACGGACCAGCTCGCCTGGCTGCGCTTCGAGCGCGAGCGCGTGCAGGCGGCGCTGCGGAAGCTCCCCGACCAGCAACGCGAGGCGCTCGAGCTGGCCTACTACGGCGGCTTCTCCCAGTCCCAGCTGGCGGAACGGCTCGGCGAGCCGCTCGGCACCATCAAGAGTCGCATGCACACCGGACTCGCGCGCCTGCGCGAGCTACTCGAGGCGGAGGACACGCAATGGACGAGCTCCACGAGCTGACCGCCGCCTACGCGCTCGATGCGCTGGACGCCGACGGGCAGCGCGTCTACGAGCAGCACCTCGCGGGCTGCGAGCGCTGCCAGGAGGAGCTGGCCGCGCTCTCCGACGCTGCCACCGCGCTCGCGTACGCGGCAGGCGAGGCGACACCGCCCGCGGAGCTGCGCGGACGCATTCTCGATGCCGCGAGCGCCGAGCGGACGAACGTCGTCCCGCTCCGCCTACGCCGGCGGCCGCCGCTGCAGGCGCTCTCGGCCGTCGCGGCCTGCCTCGTCGTCGGGCTCGGGATCTGGAACGTGACGCTGCAGCACCGGCTCGACCACAGAAGCGCGCTCGGCGCGGTCCTTGCCGACCCGGGCGCACAGCGGGTCGCCCTCTCCGGCGCCGCAGGGGAGGTCGTCGTCTCGCAGAAGGGCGCCGCGCTCGTGCTCGACCGCGGGGCAGCGCCGGCGCAGAAGACGTACGAGGCGTGGCTGATCCCGGCCGGCGGTGACCCGATTCCCGCGGGCACGTTCGACCGGGGCGGCGCGGTGCTCCTGCACGGGAAGCCGAGCGCCGGAATGACCGTGGCGGTCACGATCGAGCGGCACGGCGGCGTCGACGCGCCGACGACCGAGCCGATCGCAACCGCAAAGCTCGCGTAGAATCCCCTCCCGTGTCACGCCGCAGTCGTCGGTCGGCGGCCTCCCCCGCTCCGCGGCGACGGATCAGGAAGCTCCGTCTCGCCGTGTTCTTCGTCGTCCTCAGCATCCTGGGGCTGACGTCGTTCACCGCGGGCGTGCTGACGGCCGTCCGCGGCGAGGCGGCCGGCTGCGATCCGACGCGGCGGCACCCGCAGGTGAACGGGATCATCTTCGCGGGGGACGGCCACACCGAGCTCGCAGTGCTGCGCGGGCGCGAAAATCGCACCATCGTCCCCGAGGCGAAGATCGCGCCGATCATGGAGCACGCGATCGTGGACATCGAGGACCGGCGCTACTACGACCACGGCGGCGTCGACCTGCGCGGCATGGCGCGCGCCCTCTGGGCCGACGTCAGCTCCGGCACGACGGTGCAGGGCGGCTCGACGATCACGCAGCAGTTCATCAAGGTCGCCTGCGTCTCGAACCAGCACACGATCGCGCGCAAGCTGCGCGAGGCGCTGCTCGCCCGGCAGCTCACGCTGCACTGGTCGAAGCCCCGCATCCTGACGGCCTACCTCAACACGATCTACTACGGGAACGGCGCCTACGGCATCCAGCAGGCGGCGGTCACCTACTTCGGTCACGGCGCCTCGAAGCTGACGCTTCCCGAGGCGGCGCTCCTCGCGGGGATTCCGGAAGGGCCGTCGCTCTGGGATCCGATCCTGCACCCGGTGGCCGCGGGGCGCCGCCGCGCGCTCGTGCTCGACGCGATGGTCAGCCAGAACGACATCACGCAGGCGGACGCCGACCGCGCGAACGAGGCGCCGCTGCCGAAGCGCCTGCACGTCGCCGGCACGCAGGGGCCCGCGCCGTACTTCACCGACTACGTGAAGCAGCAGCTCGTCGAGCGCTTCGGCGACCGCACTGTGTACGGAGGCGGGATCAAGGTGCAGACGACGATCGACCTCGGCCTGCAGAAGCTCGCGCACGCGGCGATCCGCGAGACCCTCACGAGCACGACCGGCCCGACGGCGGCGCTCGTGGCGATCGACCCGCGCGACGGGCGCATCCTCGCGATGGTCGGCGGCGCCAACTACCACCAGAGCCAGTTCAACCTGGCGGTCCAGGGGAAGCGTCAGCCCGGCTCGTCGTTCAAGCCCTTCGTGCTCGCAACGGCGCTCAGGGAAGGCGTCTCGCCGCAGAACGTCTTCGAGTCCAAGCCACAGAGCAACTTCCTCGGCGACCGCTACTGGTCGGTGCACAACTTCGACAACGAGTACCTGGGGCCGACGACGGTCGAGAACGGGACGATCCACTCCGACAACGCCGTGTACGCGCAGCTCACGCAGCTCGTCGGGCCGGCGAACGTGGCCAAGACGGCGCACGCGCTCGGCGTGACGAGCCCGCTGAACGGCTACTTCTCGATCGGGCTCGGCGCCGAGGCGGTCAACCCGCTGGAGATGGCGCGCGCCTACTCGACGTTCGCGAACGCCGGGACGCGCGTCGACGGAAAGCTCTTCGGCAATGCGCCCCGCGCCGTCCTGACGCTCCAGAAGCCGGGCCACTCGCTGATCGCGAACCTCGTGAAGCCCGTCCCGGTGCTGTCGTCGGAGAACGCCGCGATCGTCGGCCAGCTCCTGCAGGAGGTCGTCCAGTCGGGCACCGGCACGCACGCGCAGCTCCCCGACCGGCCGGTCGCGGGCAAGACCGGCACGACGGAGAACTACGGCGACGCCTGGTTCGTGGGCTACACGCCGCAGCTGGCCGTGGCCGTGTGGGTCGGCTACCCGAACAAGCTCGTCCCGATGCTGACCGAGTACCACGGCAAGGCGGTCGCGGGCGGGACGTTCCCCGCGGACGTCTTCAAGCGCTTCATGGGGAAGGCGTTCCCCTACCTTGCGAAGACGGAGCCGGAGGGGAACTGGTCGCCGGCGTCGCTCCCCTCTCCTTCGTACGGCTACGCGTCCTCCAAGCTCGTGACGTTCCGCGACGGGAAGTGGCTGCTCGACAACGGGAACTGCCGCCGCACCGAGTCGATCCTCTACTTCAGCGGGTACGGGCCGTCCAGGACGGCGCCGTGCAAGCCGAACGAGGTCGACGTCGTCGACGTGATCGGGGTCAAGCGGGGTGACGCGATCGCGCGCTTGCTGCAGCAGCCCCTGAAGGCGCGCGTGCTGTACCGCGTGGCACCGGGGCGCAAGCCCGGCTACGTCATCGCGCAGACGCCACGCGGCGGGACGCTCTCCTCGTGGCAGACCGTCACGCTCGTGGTCGCGAAGCGTGGGAAGAAGGCGCCGGCGCCGCAGAGCGCGGCAAAGGCCGGCTGAGGTACGGCGAGCCGGCGGCGCAGAGGCGCCACGGCTGCTCGGCGGCCCGGGAGATGCCGATGCGCGGCGCCGTCACGATCGCCGGCGTCTCGAGAGGCGGGAGCAGCGCGAAGGGCGGCGCGTCGAGCGGGAGCCCGTCGTGGGCCCGCGTGACGCCGAGCGCCTGGCAGAGCCGGCCGGGGCCCGCGCAGAGGAGGCGCTCCTTCTCGAGGCCGCGCCGCGCCCGCATCACGTCGAGGCCCTGCGTCGGCTCGAGCGCGCGGAGGAGGATCGCCGCGGCGACTCCTTCGTCGGCACACACGAGGTTGAGGCACCAGTGGGTGCCGTAGGAGCGGTACACGTAAGCATGGCCGGGCGGGCCGAACATCGAGGCGTTGCGCTCGGTCCGGCCGCGGAAGCCGTGACTCGCCGGGTCCTCGTGGTCGTACAGCTCGAGCTCGACGATCCTCCCGCCCACGCCATCGACGAGGAGGGTCGCGCCGATCAGGTCGCGCCCGACCTCGCCCACGGGGCGGGCGAAGAAGTCCCGCGAGATCGCTCTCAAAAGAGCTTCGGCGGGATGGCGCTCGCTTCGAGCAGCTTCCTGGCGCGCCGCCCCAGGTCGGCAAGGTCGACGCGGCCTTCCGACGAGGCCTCCGCGACCCGCTCGGCGAAGGCGAGCGCCTCGTCGAGCAGCTCCGTCCCGCCGGGCTCGTGGCCCATGTCGTGGAGGATCGTGCGCTCCGTGCGGGCTGCGATCAGCGGGTCGGGGATGCCTTCGACCCAGACGCGCGTGCGCCGGCCGCCGCCGCGCTCGTCACCCGTGATCGGCTCGACCGCGTAGATCCGGTCCGCCCGCGCGTACTTGCCGAACCCCAGGAAGACCATCCGCGGAACGCCGTCCATCTCCGGATTATGCCCCGCGACCCCGACGTGGGAGGATCGCCGGATGCGCCACCGGCTCCCACTCGCCATCACCG
>JAWVDX010000288.1:0-3562 GCA_033857015.1 Gaiellaceae bacterium | reverse complement strand
AGCCATTCCTGCGGTATCGCCGCGGCGACGTCGACGAGCAGCTCCTCCGTCACCCGCGGAGCAAGCCGCGCATCGGCCTCCTCGATCGACGAGGCGAAGGGGAGGAGGACGTGCTCCGCGATCGCCGGGAACGCGCCGCGCTCGTGACCGGCCTCGAACGCAGCCGCGTGGTGGAAGTACAGCGCGGCGCCGTGGTCGATCAGCCACAGCCGCCCGTGCCAGACGAGGATGTTCGTGTTGCGCGCCGTCCGGTCGACGTTCGTGACGAGGGCGTCGAGCCAGACGATCTCCGCCGCGAGCCCGGGCTCGGGAGCAGGCCCGACCGCCGGGTTGAACGGCAGCGCGCCCGGGAGGAAGTCGACGCCCAGGTTGAGCCCCGCACTCGCTGCGAGCAGATCCTGGATCTCGGGGTCGGGCTCGGCGCGCGCCAGGGCGGGATCGAGCTCGACGAGCGCAAGCTCGGGGACCGCGAAGCCCAATGCGCGCGCCAGCTCGCCCGCCACGATCTCGGCGACGAGCGCCTTCGGCCCCTGGCCGGCGCCGCGGAACTTGAGGACGTACAGCCCCTCGTCGCTCGCCTCGACGAGCGCAGGCAGCGACCCGCCCTCGCGGAGCGGCGTCACGTAGCGGGTGGCCTCGATCCGGCGCAGCTCCACGCGCCGGAGCCTACGCAGACGACCGGCTTCCTGCAGAGGCGGTGAAGCCGGGACAGGCGCGCACCGGTTGCGGCGGATACCTGGCGGGGATGGCCTCGTTGCGGCACAGCAGGTAGGTCTGGCTGCGGCGACCCTGCACGATCCGCATGAACGCGCACGACGCGCAGAGCGTGGGCGCGTCCGATCCGCTCCCTGGGCCAGCGAGCACGGCCGGGTCAGCCTGCTGCGGCGAGCAGCTCGGTCACGGTGACGCAGCGCAGCCCCCGCTCGGCCAGCCCGTCGAGGATCAGGGCCACGGCGGCGACGGTGTTCTCGCGCGTCGGGAGGCTGTCGGTCGGGCCGTCCCGCCGGTTGCGTCCGTCGTGGAGCGCCACGATGTCGCCGGGCTGGATCCGGCCGAGGACGTCGTCGCACGTCTGCTCGGCGCTCTGCGCATAGTCCGCCGTCACGATCGAGAGCTCGACCTCCCGCAGCCCGAGCGGCGCGATCAGCTCGAGCAGATGGTCGTTGCGCTCGAGGTACGGCGCGCGCCAGTAGCTCGGGCGGACGCCGGTCGCCTCCTCGATCAGCGGCGTCGTGCGGGCGAGCTCCTCGAGCACGTCCGCATCGGCGAGCTGCGTCAGGCGCGGGTGCGTGTAGGTGTGGTTGCCGACCTCGCCTCCTGCGTCCACGATCCGCCGCAGGATCGCGGCCCCGCGCTCGTCGATCGCCTCGCCGATCGCGAAGAAGGTGGCTCGGGCGGCGTGGCGCTCGAGGTGCGCGAGGATGGGCTCCGTCCACGGCGAGGGGCCGTCGTCGAAGGTCAGCGCCACGAGCGGCGCGGCGATCCCGTGGCGGTGCTCGACGAGCTCCATCGCAGGATCGTAGGCGCTACGCAGACGGCACCCGGAACGCGAGCTCGCCGAGGCGCCGGTAGCCGGCGACCGACGGATGGTTGCCGTCCGAGGTCCAGGCGGGCTCCATCTGCCCGGGGCGGCTCGGGTCCTCGAGCGTCGCGTAGAAGGGCAGCAACGGCACGTGCTCGGCGCGCGCGACCGCTGCGATGCGGGCGTTCAGCAGGATGATCTGCGGCAGCGCGCCGGTGTAGCCGTTGTTCCACGGCAGGACATTCGCGAGCGCGACCCGCAGGCCGAGGCGCTGTCCCTCGCGCACCATCGCCTGCAGGTTCCGGGCCGCGGCGTCGACGGAGCGCAGCTGCGCGATGTCGTTGACCCCGCCCTGCACGACGAGCACGTCCGCGCCCCTCGCGCAGTCCTTCAGGCGGAGCGCGATCTCGTCCGTGCGCTCGCCGGGGACGCCGCAGTTGCGGAAGACGAGCCGCCGGTCGCGGCGCTGCGCCCAGTACTCCCACTGGCTCTTCTCGTTCACGGCCCCGCTGGCGCGCCCGCGCACCTCGGGGTCGGGGTCGTAGCCCGGGGAGCCTGCCGTGATCGAGTCGCCGAGGGCGGCGACGACCACCACCGCGTCGGAGCTCCGGCCGCCACACGCGCCGGCGAGAAGAACGCCGAGCACGAGGAGCACGACACGGGTCATCGCGCTGATTCGTCGCTCCGTCACGAGCGGCTCAGTGTCTCGGGATGTGTTTGTTGCGCGACCAAGTCGGTTTTTTGCGAAAGAAAGTGCGATATGTAACTGTCCCGGGGCCTTTGCGGCAGGCGAAGTCCGGCGACGAGGCCGGCCTTACTCAGAAAGAGGTCATTGCATGTCGCATCAGCCAGCATCTTCCCAGTCGCCCGGCTGGCGGACGAGGCTCACGAGGCTCGCCGTCGTCGGGGCAATGGCACTGACCGCGATCGCGGTTGCGGTAGGAGGGGCGGGAGCCGCCCAGACAGTCCACGAAGGAGCGGCCGCCACGGCCGCGGCATCGGGCGGGGCGGGGGCACCGCTTCCGTATGTCGAGCTGCAGGCCGAGAACGCTGCCACGAACGGCACGATCCTCGGTCCGTCGGCGAGTGGCGTGTCCTACGGGACGCTTCAGGACGAGGCGTCGTTCCGGAAGGCGGTTCGGTTGTCGGGAACCGGTCAGTTCGTCGAGTTCACGACGACGGCCCCGACCAACTCGATCGTCTTCCGCGCCAGCATCCCGGATACATCGACCGGGTCGGTCTACACGGCACCGATCTCCCTCTACATCAACGGGACACGGCAGCCGGACTTCACGCTCACGAACGCGTACAGCTGGTTGTACAGCGGCTACCCGTTCACGAACCAGCCGGGGAGCAACCCGCACTGGTTCTACGACGAGGTACACCGGCTCTTCGCGACGACCTATCCGGCCGGGACGAGGTTCCGGATCCAGGCCGACACGATGGGCGCGTCGTCCTACACGATCGACTTCGCCGACTTCGAGCAGGTCGGTGCGGCGATCCCGCAGCCGGCGGGCTCGATCTCCGTGACCAGTCGTGGTGCGGATGCAACCGGCGCAGCCGACTCGACCGCCGCGTTCAACTCGGCGATCAGCGCGGCCGGAGCCGGGGGCACGGTCTACATCCCACAGGGCACCTTCAAGGTGACGAGCCACATCGCCGTCAACAACGTGACGGTCACGGGCGCCGGGATGTGGTACTCGAACGTGCAGGGAAGCAACGTCGGCTTCTACGGCAACTTCGCGCCGACGCCGAGCTCGAACGTCCACCTGTCGAACTTCCTGATCACGGGTGACGTGCAGGACCGCTGCGACAGCTGCCAGGTCAACGGCATCGGCGGCGCCTTCAACAACTCGACGTTCGATCACATCTGGATCGAGCACACCAAGGTCGGCGCCTGGCTCGACGGTCCCTTCAACGGGACGACGCTGAGCTACATGCGGATCCGCGACCAGACGGCGGACGGCGTCAACTTCCACGGCGGCGTCACCAACTCGACCGTCACGAACAGCGACATCCGCAACACCGGTGACGACGGTC
>JAWVDX010000287.1:0-9529 GCA_033857015.1 Gaiellaceae bacterium | reverse complement strand
CGAGCTCCTGAAGGAACGGTTGGAGCATTCGGGGATCGACGTCGTGCCGGTGCCAGCGCGGTGGCATGCCGGGCTTGTCGAGTCGCAGGTGCCGACCCTCGTCGCCCTCGATTCGCCGAATGCGAGGATCGGCGTCCAGGCGAGCCTGCCCGGCCCGATCTACAACGCGTGGACGCAGCCGGCGGACGTCGGCTGGTCGCGGCACGAGCGCTTCGGCGACGACGCTTGCCTTGCCTGTCTCTACTGGCCGGACCACGAGGTGCCGAGCCAGCATGAGCAGGTGGCTCAGGCCTTCCGCCAGCATCCCCTGAGAATGCTCGGCTACCTCGTGCGGCCGCTGCCGATCGGGTTGCCGTTGCCGCCCGGCGGAACGCCGATCCTGCCGGATCTGCCCGCGCCGCCGGATGCTGAGCGATGGGAACGGACGCCCCTCGTGGACGACATCGCCGCCGCAGCTGGCATCGAGGTCTCGGAACTCGCCGCTTGGAGGGATAGCCCGCTCGCGGATGTCTACCAGGAGGGAATCTGCGGCGGCGCGCTGCTTCACCTGAACGTGGGCGAGGCACCGCGCGAGGTGCTCGTGCCGCTCGCCCATCAGTCCGTCTTTGCCGGCGTGATGCTCGCCGTCGAGCTGATAGCCGCTTCCGTGCCCGAGCTCCGGCAGCTTCGGCCCGCGGCGGCCGAGGCCCGCTACGACGTGCTCGCCGGTCTGCCGCAGATCATGCCGCGGCCGCGGGCACGGACCGCCGCTTGTCTGTGTGGGGATGTCGTCTGGCGCGATGTGTACCGTGGAAAGTTCGGTATCGAGGTAGGCGAGGTGGCCTAGATGGACGAGGAAGAGCTCGACCGCCGCGGTGCGGAGCTGCTGGCAGAGCTAAGCGAGAACCCGACCGAGGACTGCAGGAGGCGCTTCGACGCCCTGTATTACGAGCTTGTATGGCGCTACTTGCGCGCGAGCAACAAGAAGCTCGCCGCGCGCGTCGCTCGCTACCTGAATGCCGAGGGGGTCATCGCGCCGGAGGTGCCGGAGGACGAGGTCGCGGACGTCGCGCACGAGGCGACTCTGATAGCGCTTGGTCGCGTCCACAAGAACGCGTGGAAGTTCGACGGCAGCCGCGGGACTGCGACTGGCTGGGTCATCGGCGCCGCTGAGTTCGCTTGGGTTGAGGTCGCGAAGTCGATCGTGTCCGCGCGCCACGCTGACGTCGTGCAGTTCGACGAGATCCTCGAGCTCGAGGATCCCGGACCCTCGACCGAGGAGCACGTCCTGCGCCACCTCGGGGACGCCGAGGCGCTCGCGGAGGCGGCGAGCCATGTCGACGAAAACGAGTGGCACGCCCTGCGCCTGGTGATAACTGGTGGCTACAGTTACAAGGAGGTGGCGGTCATGCTCTTCGGCGACGAGCAGGAATGGAAGAAGGTTGACCGCCTGCTCCAGGCGGGCAAGGCGAAGCTGGGTCGGGCGTGGGAGGAGCGCCGGCGCTCCCAGCGTGCGGCTGGAGGCGCTAATCTCGCTGACCGCACTGACGATAAGGAGGAAAGCGATGAGTGAAGACGTCACTCGCGGCTTGCCGGCGGATCTCGCGTCGCTGCTACGCGACCAGAGCATCGTCGTGCCGCAGGATGCGGCAGTCTTCGAGCTCGTCGCCGCGTGGGCTAAGGCCCCGAGCGCGACTGCGAGTGCCGAGGTCTCCTTCGAGCCTGACATGACCCTGGTCGGGGCGCTCTTGAGGCAGACGACGGGCGCGCCCGCCACCACCGGCATCGGCTGCTGATCTCCCGGCGACGCTGGCTCGCGACAGCCGCCTTCCGCCGCAGGAGTGACGAGGGACGCATCAACTGGCTGCCAACTAGAGCAGTGGCGTCGACGCCTGGAGACGCACGGCGCTCTTCGCGCCTGCTCCGTTCACGAACTGGCCGGCGAGCGTTGCTTCGACACGGAGCGTGCGCTCCAAGCTGTGGAAGAAGATCTTCACGTCGAAGGCCGCCAGCAGCTCTGCAAGCTCCTCGGGGCTGTACGAGTCGTAGGCGGCGCTGAGGTCTGGGATCGAGGCGAGCATCGCCTCGATCCCAGCGGGATCGTCGCCGGCGGGTTGCGTGGCGAGCTCGCGCAGCTGCACGTCGAGGTCAGCCCTCGTCACGAGCAGTTCCATGACGTGTCGCTCGAGCTCGACCGCAAGTGGGTCGTGAGCCATGCCCGGCTATGGACAGTTCTGCCCACTCGCGCAAGCGGCCGAGGTCCTCACCGAGCGCTGGACGCCGCTCGTGATCCGCGAAATAGCGCTCACCGGCAGCTGCCGCTTCAACGACATCCAGCGCGGAGTCCCGCTGATGTCCTCCTCGCTCCTCACGAAGCGCCTGCGCCAGCTCGAGCGGGCGGGGATCCTCGAGCGCCGTCCGCGGCCAGGAGGCAAGGGCAGCGAGTATCACCTGACTCCAGCGGGTGAGGAGCTCGGGCCGGTCGTCGCTCAACTCGGCATCTGGAGTGAGCGCTGGCTGCGCCGCCCGATCTTCGAGGAGACGCCCGACACCGGGCTGCTCATGTGGTGGATGCGAGGCACCGTCAAGACCGATGCGCTGCCGGCCGGGCGCACGGTGATCCATTTCCGCTTCCGTGGCGCCCCCGAGAAGCTGCGCTACTTCTGGCTCGTGGTTCCCGAGGCGGACCTGTGCCTGACCGACCCCGGGTTCGGCGTCGACATCACCGTTCGCAGCGATCCGAAGACCCTGACCGCGGTGTGGATGGGAGACCTCGCCCTCGGCTCGGCGCTCCGCGAGCGCACAATCGAGCTCGAAGGTCCCGAGCATCTCGTGCGCTCCTTTCCGAAGTGGTTCGGACTGCACCCGCTGTTCGCCAGCGTCGAGCATCCGACCGGCCGGCCGAGAATCGCCGCTTGAGCGAAAGAGCCGAGCTTCCGGTCGAAGGTGCGAATACCCTGTAAATAGGCTGCTTTCTTGGTCGGGGGATTCCGTTCAGATCCTGCCCCCGCTATGACAAGAGGCCTGCTTCGGCGGGCCTCTTTCTGTTTCGCCGGTCGGCATGAAAGGCTTAGCGGCTCCAGAGGCTCTTTGTCACACTCCTGCTCCCAACGCAGAAGGGACGTGAACGATGGCCGGTATCGAGATCAAGAACGTGAACTCACCCGACGAGGTTCGCCCGTTCGCCGACAAGGGACATGCGAACGTGCTGCAGATCGGCGGCCACCCCGTTCTCTACGGAACGTGGGAGCCGGGTTGGCGCTGGTCAGAGCACATCAAGCCGATCGCCGGCACCGACAGCTGCCAGGCGACCCATCTGCTCTATTGCGTCTCGGGACGGATGAAGGTCGTGATGAACGACGGGAGCGAGGGCGAGCTCGGCCCCGGCGACGTCACGGCGATTGAGCCCGGTCACGATGCCTGGGTCGTCGGCGACGAGCCCTGCGTGGCCGTCGACTTCGGCGGGTATGCGCAGTACGCCAAGCCCAGCTGAGTATTTCCCGCTTCGCAAGGGCTTCTCTGTCTCAGGTTGAGATCTCTGTCAGCTGCCCGCTGACAGAGATCGGCGGCTGGAGTCGCCAGAGAATGAGGAGGGCCGTGGCAGCGGTTGCGACCTCGCCGGCGGCGAGCGCGACTGCGATGCCGGTTGTCCCGCCGGTTCCGAGCGCGATGACGAGAGGCACCTTGATCGCGAGCAGCGTCCCTATGGAGATGACGTAGGACGGGGTCGGGCGCCCCAGCGATTGGAAGTACGCGGAGACGAGCGGCGCGATCCCTGCTGCTGTGAAACCGATCGCGACGATCCGCAGCATGTGCCGCGCAGTCGCGGCGATTTGCTGGTCGTGGACGAAGAATCCGACGAGGGGCCTGGCGAGCAGGGCGACGAGAAGAAAGGCGAGCCCGCCGTAGATGGCGGTGGCGCGCAGAGAGAGGTTCCGAGCGCGGAGCACTCGGTCGTAGCGGCGCCGCCCCGCGTTGTAGCCGACGACGGGCTGCAGGCCCTGGCTGATGCCAAGGTGGGGCATCAGCGCAAAGGTCTGGATCCGGGCGCAGAGCGCGAATGCGGCGAGAGCCGTCACGCTGCCGGTGCGGGAGAGCGTGGTGTTCACGAGGATCAGGAGGAGAGTGGCGCCGAAGCCGGAGAGAAACGACGGCGCCCCGACAGCGAAGAGGGCTCTGATCGTCGGGCCGTGCGGGCGGAGCGCCGCCCGCCCGATGCGGTACGGCCGGTCTCGCTGCAGGAAGAAGAACCACGCGCCCATCGAGGCGGAGACGATCTGGCCCCCGACCGTGCCGAGAGCCGCACCGCGCACGCCCAGGTGCAATCCGAAGATGAGCAGCGGATCGAGGGTGATCTGGACGAGGACCGGGACGACCCAGAGCAGAGTGGAGAAGCGCATCCGACCCTCGGCTCGCACGAGGCTCGAGAACCCGGTCGAGAAGATCGCGCCGCCGAGGATGACGACCGCGTACGCGCGCGCGGCGGAGCGCGTGTCGCTCGTGGCGCCGAGCATGGTCAGGAGCGGGTCGAGCGCGAGCAGGCCGGTGACGGTGAAGGCGATCGCCGTCGTCCAGAAGGCGACGAACGCGTTGCCGGCGGCGCGCGCGGCGGACGCAGGATCGCCTGCGCCGAGGCTGCGCGAGACGAGCGAGGCGCCGCCGACGCCGACGCTCGTGGAGACCGCGCCGAGGATGAGCATCAGCGGGGCGACCAGGTTGACCGAGCCCATCGCCTGGGCGCTCACTCCGTGCGCGACGAACCACGCGTTCGTGAGCGCGTAGACGCCGAAGATGCCCACCGACAGCGTGGTCTGCGAGCACGACTGCCACAGCAGCCGCCCTATTGGCCGGGTGCCGAGCGCTGCAGCGTGGTCGATCGACTCCCGCTCCGGCGGGTCCATGATCAGCGGCTGTGACGGCCGAGCATCGCCATGGCGTCGATCAGCTGCTCACGAGCCCAGTCGTACTGCTTGCTGTCCGTGTGGCCTCGGTACACGGTCTCTATCACCATGATCAGGAGCAGGTAGAGGTTGTACAGACGTCGGCGCACCTGCTCGCTCTCGGTCAGCTCGCCCTGCCCGTAGCCGCGCATGAACGCCTCCGAAGTGCCGAAGCCGGGGTGCTGGGCGGCGACGAATCCGGCTTCGATCAACGGGTCGCCGTAGAAGGCGCGCTCGTGATCGATGATGCTGACGATTCTCCCGTCGCGGACCATGACGTTGCTGTCCCAGAGGTCCCATTCGACGAAGCGCGGCTCGACGACCTCGTCGAGCGAGCCCGCGTGCTCGTCGATTGCGCCACGCACCACGTCGTAGTCCCAGCCGAGCTCGACCTCGCGCCGCTCGCCGTCACGCAGCACGTCCTCGAGCATCCCGGTGAACACCGTCCGCCAGCTCGGATCGCCGGGGCCTGCGAGCGGGCCGAAGGCTGCGCCGCGAATCGAGTTGAGCTCGCGGGTGGCCGCGCCCAGGGCCTCCTGATATGCGTCCACCTCCGCCGCCGGAAGCTCTTCCTTGACGATCCCGAGGTTGTCCGCCTCGACGAACGGCATGAAGAAGTAGGCGGCATCGCAGAGCTCGCAGCTCTCGTCCGCGAAGTCGACCGGCGGCACCGGCACCCCGGTCTGCTCACGGATGAGTCGCAAGGCGGCCAGCTCGATCGCCATCGCCCCGTGCTCGTAGGTCATCACGTCGATCCCTGCCGGCGGCGCGATCTTCAGCACCACGTGCGAGCCGTCACGCAGGTGCAGCTCGTAGGCGACGTTGAACCAGCCGTGCCCGAGCTCGCTCACCCATCCGTCGCCCTCATCCGGAACCCGGTCGGGGCCGTAGGCCCGCGCGACCATCTTGCGGAGCACCTCGATCGACTGACGGTTCTTGGTGATGCTTTCCACAGCGCCCTGCCAAGAAATCTACCACGTGGTAGGAAGTAGGGGCAACGAGCTCGAGCACTAGCTCAGCGGCACCGTCAGCAGGTGCTCGAGCAGGAAGCGCAGAGGGCCGACGAGGTCGACCTCGTCGGGGCTTGTCAGCCACTGCACCTGCAGCCCGTCCATCAGGGCGATGAAGGTCAAGGCGGCCGTCTCCGGGTCGACCCCCGCGCGCAGCTGTCCTGCCTCGGACAGTGCGGTAAACGACGAGTACACCCATGTCCGCGCCATCGCGTAGTGCTGGGTGAAGTAGTCGTGCGCCGGATGCTCCACGGCGATCGCCTCGGCGGCGAGCCGCACGTACAGCTCGACGAGAGCGGGATGACGCTCGTTGTACCCGGCGAGCTCGAGCAGATGACCCACCGCCCCGAACGTGACCGGCCCCCGCAGTTCCACCCGCTCGGCGTCCTGCTCGTCACGCCGCTCCAGCACGGCGGCCAGCAATGCCTCACGATTCGGGAAGTGATAGAGCAGGCCGGCGTGGGTCATGCCGATGCGCTTCGCGATCTCCCGCAACGAAGCGCCGTCATATCCGGTGTCGGCATAGACCTCCGCCGCCACGGCGATGATCTCCTCCCGCCGCCGCTCACCCTTCGGATAGCGGCGCGGTCCCGACCTGTCCGTCTCCGAGCCCGCCATCCGTTCATCTTGCCGCACGCTCTCGCCTTAGAAGGTCGACACGTCCGTTGCTTGGCTCGCACGACGAGGCGTCAGCTCCGCGCCGCGTAGGCGAGAATGGCGCGCAATGGAAGCGGAGACGCGGTACGCGCTCAGCGGTGACGTGCACATCGCCTACCAGGTGACGGGGGAGGGACCCTTCGACCTCGTCTTCGTGCCGGGCTTCGTCACGCACATGGAGTTGCAGTGGAAGATGCCAGGGTTCGGTGACTTCCTGAACGAGTTGGGGTCGTTCGCACGGCTGATCCGGTTCGACAAGCGCGGCACCGGGATGTCCGATCCGGTCGGCGGTGCTCCCAGCCTCGAGACCCGGATGGACGATGTCCGCGCGGTGATGGATGCGGCCGGCTCGCGGCGCGCTGCGTTCTACGGGCTCTCCGAGGGGGCGGCGATGAGCATTCTGTTCGCTGCGACCTATCCGGAGCGGGTCGCGGCGCTGGTCGTTCGCAGCTGCTCACCCCGAACGCTGTGGGCGCCAGACTTTCCCTGGGGGCGAAGCGCCGAGGCCTACAAGCGCGAGATGGATCGTGCGCTCCGGGTCTACGTGGATCGGGACGAGGCTCGTGAGGTCGTCCGCGGCTTTGGCATGGAGAGCGACGAGGAGGTCGAGGCCTACATCGATCTCCTTCGTTATGGGGCGAGCCCCGGCATGCTCGAAGCGCTCTACCGAATGAACAGGGAGATCGACATCCGCGACGTTCTGCCGACCGTGCGGGTGCCGGCAGTGGTCATGCACGGGAGCGAGGATCAGGTCGTGCCGGTGGAGGTCGGCAGATACACGGCGCAACGGCTTCGGGCGGCGCGGTTCGTCGAGCTTCCCGGAGTCGGTCACATGGCGCTTGGGGGCGTCAGTTCCAATCGAATCCTGGTTGAGCTCGAACGCTTCCTCGTCGAGGCCTGGCAGACGGGCGCGTGGGACGAGACCGAGCCGGAGCGCATGCTTGCGACTGTCCTCTTCACCGACATCGTCGATTCGACGACAAAGACGATCGAGCTCGGCGACCGCGGCTGGCGCGAAGTCCTCGAACGACACAACGCCCTCGTACGCCGCGAGTTGCTGCGCTATCGCGGGCGCGAGGTCGACAGCGCGGGCGACGGGTTCCTGGCGACCTTCGACGGTCCTGCGCGCGCGATCCGCTGCGCGTCCGCAATCGTCGACGGCGTGCGCGAATTCGGTCTCACCGTCCGCGCAGGGCTGCACACGGGCGAGTGCGAGGTCGCGGACGGAAAGGTTGCGGGAATCGCGGTGCACACCGGTGCTCGCGTGGCCGCCCAAGCGAGCGCGGGGGAGGTACTCGTCTCCAGCACCGTCAAGGATTTGGTCGCCGGTTCCGGCATCACGTTCGACGAGCGCGGCACCTACGAGCTCAAAGGAATACCCGGCGAATGGCGGCTGTTCGCGCTAGAGCGCGAGAGCCAGACCGGCCGCGCGGAAGTGGCCTCCTCGCCCGAGTGACAGGCGGGAAGCGGGTCAGGGATTCTGTTCAGATCCTGCCTCCGCCTTGCTCCAGAATGTGGCAATGCAAGACGCGACCCCGCCAATTGGCTAAGCGGAACTATTTGGTGGAGGGCTTGTCTGGTGCCGGTAAGTCCTCGGTCTACGAGGAGCTGATCCGACGCGGCTACAAGGCCATCAGTACCGACCGTGCTTGGGCCTACCATGCCGACCCCGACACCGGTCTCCCAGGTGGGCCCACTCATCACGACAACTTCATGTGGGACCAGCAAAAGGCTGTCAGCGAACTCGAAAACCCGGAGCCAGAATTGTTGTTTGTCTGTGGAAGCAGCCGTAATCGCGACCGCTTTCTGCCCTATTTCACCAAGATCTTCAACCTCCGCATCGACGATGACACCATGCGTCGCCGCCTCCAAGAGCGCACCGATGACGACTGGCCGCTTGGCCAAGAGGGAGTCGAACTCATGCTCAGGCTAAATCGGAGCGACGAGAGACTGGCCGGAGCGATAGACGTGGACGCCACCCAGCCTCTCAACCAGGTGGTCGACGAATTGCTTCGCTTGGCAAATTGAACAAGTGCTCGACGTCCTTGGCCGCGCCTTGCTCGCGCTCGTCGGAGGCGGTTTCCTAGGCCGGCCAGCTTGACGGGCTGGGTTCCAGCGCACACAATTGCGCCTCCATACTCGAGGAGACGACGATGTCCTGGAAGCTGAAGGGGAGCTACGTCGAGACGTGCTCGTGCGAGCTCATGTGCCCGTGCAACCTGTCCCTCGACCACGGGGCGACGTACGACTTCTGTCGGGTGACCCTCGTCTTCAATGTCCGAGAGGGAGAGATCGAAGGCACGGACATCGGCGGGCTCAAGATCGCGGCCATCGCCGACACGCCGAAGGTCATGACTGAGGGAAACTGGCGCCTTGGCGTGTTCGTCGACGAGCAGGCGACGGACGAGCAGGCCGACAAGCTCGTCAAGGTCTTCACGGGGCAGCTCGGTGGCCCGATGGCCGGCCTCGCGCCGCTCGTCGGCGAGATGCTGGGCGTGGAGCGGGCGCGGATCGAGATCCACGACGACGGCGTGCGGCACAGCGTTCGCATCGGCGACGGGATCGACTTCGAGATCGAGGACGTCGTGCCCTTCGGTGTCGAGACGGGCGAGCCGGTTCGCTTCTCCGGAATGTTCCACCCCGTGGCGTCCGACCTCACGATGGCGGAGGCCAAGCGCTCGCGGATCAGCGCCTTCGGCATCGAGTACGAGGGCAAGACGGCGCTCTCGACGTCCGAGTTCTCCTGGGCCGCCTGAAGCGGTGATCGCGGAGCAGGACACCCGACCCGGCCTCGCGCCGGCGTTTGCAGCCGCACGCGTCAGGTTGGGTCTCGTCGCGCTTCTCCTGGCGCTCGCAGGCGTCGCCTGGTGGTGGACGATCGGGCAGATGCAAGGGATGGACGACGGCCCCTGGACCAGTCTGGGAACGTTGAGCTGGTTCCTG
>JAWVDX010000286.1:0-8102 GCA_033857015.1 Gaiellaceae bacterium | reverse complement strand
ATCTCAGCCGTCCTGGCCAGTGCCTCGCGCAGCCGGTCAACCGGAACGACGATGTCCTCGCTCACCTTGCCGCCGCGCTGCGACGTGACGGCGTGCGAGATGCTCTCTCGCCAGCGCCAGAGGCTGGCGATCTCGGACGGCTGCGAGGGCGCGTGCACAGCGAGCGCACCGTCGTCGAGCACGGAGACGAGATCGGCGGCCAATCCGGCAGCCTCGGACGGCGAGCCGTCGACCTCGGCGAGGACCGCGAAGCCGGTCTCCTCGGGAAGCGTGCACGGGAAGGTCGCCGCCGATGCTCGCATCACGCGGCCGTCGAGATACTCGAGTGTCGCAACCGCCAGTCCGTTGCCCAGCACCGCCTCGATCGCGGCCACTCCGGCCTCTGCGTCGCGGTAGAGACCGATCACGGGGAGGGCGGCCTCGGGTGCCGGCATGAGGCGAAGCCAGGCAGCCGTGACGATGCCGAGGGTCCCTTCGGAGCCAACCAGCAGACGCTTCAAGTCGTACCCCGCAACGTCCTTTCGAAATGGACCGCCGACAGCGATCAGTTCCCCAGGCGCTACGACGGCCTCGAGCCCCAGAACCCAGTCGCCCGTGACGCCGTACTTGAAGGCGTGTGGGCCGCCGGCGTTGGTCGCGATGTTCCCGCCGATCTGTGAGCTTTCGGCTGCGCCCGGATCTGGAGGGAAGGTGAGGCCGCTCTCACGAGCGAGTCGGCGCACCTCGCTCGTGCGGACGCCGGCCTCGACATTGATCCGCCAGAGCAAAGGATCGAACGAGCGAACGCGGTTCAGGCGCTCGAGGCTGAGCACGACGCCGCCAAGCGGCACGGCGCCACCGGCGAAGCCGGTCCCGCCACCGCGCGGAACGATGGCAACGCCGGCCGAGTAGCAGGTAGCAACCACCGCGGCGACCTCCTCCGCTGTCGCGGGGCGGACGACCAGGTCTGCGGATCCGCGCAGCCCGCGCGTCTCTGTCTCGTCGGTGAGATCAGCGGCGCCCGGCACTGCGACGTGACGGTCTCCGACGATCTCGCGCAAGCGGTGCGCCACATCAGGGAGTTGTCTCCGGATCATGCATGATGCATAGTACTAACCGTCCCATGACACAAGCAACCACGGTCGGCCTGAAGCGGGCGGCGAGCCCAAGCCTCGTAGACGTCGCGTACGACGCGATACTCGAGGGGATCTTCGAGCGCGGGCTGCCCCCCGGCTCGCGCATCACGATCGACGCGCTCGCGAAGCAGCTCGAGATGAGCATCACTCCGATCCGCGAGGCGCTCGCGCGGCTCGCGGCTCAGAGGCTCGTCGTCTGGGAGGAGAACCGGGGCTTCACCGTCGCTCCACTTCTCTCGAAGCAGAGATACCACGACCTCTACGAGGCGAGGGAGTTCCTCGAGCTGGCGTGCGTCCGTTCGGCGGTCGTCACCCCGAGAGAGCTGGATCGCCTCGCCGAGATCCTCGAGCGCATGACGTCGGCCGGCCGCGGCCCGAGCTACTCCGAATACGTCGAATTCGCTCGTCTGGACGACGAGTTCCACGTCGCCCTCGTCCGCATGTCGTCGAACGAATTCCTCGCTCAGGCCTTTGCGAGCCTCAACTTTCACCTGCACCAGACACGCATCTACGCCGGCCAGGGGGTGAGCGACTTCTCCGAGGCTTCTAGCGAGCACACGCAGATCCTCGAGGCCTTCCGCGGGGGAAGCTTGACCGACGTCGTCAGGGTCGACAAAGCGCACCTCCGCCGCGCGCAGCGGCGAGGCTGGGAGATCCTGCGGAGCGGCGCACAGCGATGAACCGCGTCCTGCGCCTGAACGACGGCGATGACGTCGCAGTCGCGCTCGAGCCGTTGGAGCCGGGAGCGCGAATCGACCTCGACGGAGTCGACGTGCTGGCGCGTGAAGCAGTGCCGGCAGGGCACAAGATCGCGCTGCGAGCGATAGCGACCGGCGAAGCTGTGCAGAAGCATGGCGCCGCGATCGGGATAGCGAGTCAGCCGATCGCTCAGGGCGACTACGTCCATGTTCACAACCTCGAGAGCACCCGTCTTCGGGGCGACAGGTGAGCGAGCGGACGTTCTTGGGTTACCGTCGCCCGGACGGCCAGGTCGGGTTGCGCAACCACGTCCTCATCCTGCCGACCGTCGTCTGCGCCAACGGCGTGAGCGAGCGGCTCGATCGAGAGCGCGGCGCCAGCGACTACGCCCTCGTGACCCACCAGCAGGGCTGCGGACAGGTGGGCGACGATCTCTCCCTCACCGTGCGCACGCTGCAAGGGATCGTGGCGAATCCGAACGTCGGTGCCGTCGTGCTCGTCAGCCTCGGGTGCGAGTCCAACCAGCCCGAAGCGATCGCCGAGGCGGCCGGGCGCGCCGGCAAGCGCGTCGAGATCTGCAGGATCCAGGACCTCGGCGGCATGAAAGGGACATACGAAGAGGTCTGCCGCCTCTCCGACGAGATGTTCGCCGACCTGGATCGGCAGCAACGTGAGCCGGTAGCGGTCTCCGAGCTCGTGGTCGGGCTCGAATGCGGCGGTTCCGACGCATGGTCGGGGATCACGGCCAACCCCGCCCTCGGCCTCGCCTCCGACCGCCTCGTCGGCGAGGGCGCGACGGTGATCCTCGCGGAGACGCCCGAGATCTTCGGCGCCGAGCACCTGCTGGCCGCGCGCGCCGCCGACGCGAAGGTCGCCGAGCGACTCCTCGCGAGCGTGAGCGCCTGGGACGCGCACGCCGCTCGCACCGGTGTCGATGTCAGGGGCGCGCAGCCGGCGCCGGGCAACATCGCGGGTGGCCTGACGACGATCGAGGAGAAGAGCCTCGGAGGAATCCAGAAGGGCGGTTCGACGACGCTGAACGAAGTCGTCCCGTTCGCCACGCGCCCCACTCGACGTGGGCTGATCTTCATGGACACGCCAGGGCAGGACATCGAGCAGGTGACGGCCATGGCTGCAGGTGGCGCACAGCTCGTCTGCTTCACGACAGGTCGCGGTACGCCGACGGGCTCGCCGATCGTTCCCGTGATCAAGATCTCCAGCAACAGCCGCACGACAGAGCTCTTCGCCGAGCACATCGATCTCGACGCGGGCCGCATAGTGGACGGGACGGCCTCGCTTGCGGAGGTAGGCGACGAGATCTTCGAGCTCATCCTCGCCACCGCCTCCGGCGAGCAGACTGCGGCCGAATGCGGAAGGCACCGCGAGTTCGCGCTGCCCCGGCTCTGGAGCACGTTCTGATGCATGTCGAGGTCGTGCTCGAAGCAAACGGCTCACTCACCGAAGGGCCCGTGTGGAGCGCTCCGGAGCGCGCCCTCTACTGGGTCGATATCGCCGGGATGGCAGTCCATCGACTTGCCGACGGCGAGGTGCGCACATGGCGGGTGGGCTCAGAGGTCGGCTGCGTCGTCCTGCGGGAGGACGGTGGCGCAGTCGTCGCCCTCAGGGATGGGTTCCACAGCCTCGACCTCGAGTCCGGCTCCCTGACGCCTCTTGCGAACCCGCCTCGCGATGAGAGTCGCAACCGCTTCAACGACGGCAAGTGCGATCCACAAGGCCGGCTCTGGGCCGGTACCCAGGACGATCTAGGGGAGCCCTCTGCCGCGCTCTACCGACTCGATCCCGATGGCTCCTGGGCACTCATGCGCGACGGCGTGATCTGCTCGAACGGGCTCGGCTGGAGCCCTGATGGGCTCACCTTCTACTACACGGATTCCTACACCTACCGCATCGACGCCTACGACTTCGACCCGGCCACGGGGGAGCTTGCCAACGAACGCGTCTTCGCCCGCGACGAGGGCGGATCGGTTCCGGACGGGCTCGCAGTCGACGAGGAGGGCTTTGTCTGGAACGCGAAGTGGGACGGCTGGAAGGTTGTGCGCTACGCCCCCGACGGAACCGTCGACAGCGAGGTCGCGCTACCCGTCCAGAGACCGACGAGCGTTGCCTTCGGCGGTCAGGACCTCGAGGTGCTCTACGCGACTTCGGCGCGGTGGGGAATCCCGGCCTCCGACCTCACGGCACAGCCGCTAGCAGGTGCGATCTTCGCGATCGACGCTGGTGTCCGTGGTGTGCCAGTAGCGGGCTTCGATGGGTAAGGAGATCCCCGCACGGCTGCCGGGCTCTTCGAGTGGTCGAGGCCGACGATGAAGATCGCCATCTGCGTCAAGGCGGTACCGGAGGCTGCGGCTCCCAGGCGGATCGACCCGCAGAGCAAGCGTCTCGACCGCTCGGGCGAGCTCACGCTCAACCCGTTCGACGTCTATGCGGTGGAGGAGGGGCTCCGCCAGCGGCACGCCGCTGGCGGCGGTGAGGTCGTCGTCGTCTCGATGGGGCCGGAGCGGGCCGCCGAGGCGTTGCGCCGCGCGCTCGCACTGGGGGCGGACCGCGCGGTGCTCGTCTCCGACGACGCGCTCGCCGGCTCCGACATCCTCGCCACGAGTCGCGTCCTCGCCAAGGCGCTCGAGCGCGAGCAGCCGGACCTCATCCTGCTCGGACAGCAGGGCGAGGAGTCGGTCGGCGCCGTCCTCTGGGCTGCGCTCGCGGAGCGCCTCCGCTTGCCGTGCGTCTCGCAGGCGGCAGAGCTTACGATCGCCGGCGGCATGGCGACGGTGGAGCGCCAGACCGAGTTCGGCTACGACACGATCGGAGCGCCCCTTCCCGCGGTGATCGCCGTCTCGGACGCGATCAACCAGCCTCGCTACCCGTCGCTCAAGGGGATCATGGCCGCCAAGTCGAAGCCGCTGGAGCGGCTCACGCTCGCCGAGCTCGGCCTCGACGCGAACGAGGTGGGGGAGGCCGGCTCGCGCACGACGGTGCGTGCCCTCGGCGAGCCTTCGAAGCGCGGCGGCGCACGCATCGTCGAGGACGGCGACGGCGTCCGGGCGATCCTCGACTTCCTCGTCGAACGGAGCCTCGTGTGAAGGCGCTCGTCTTCCTCGAGCACCACCAGGGCGCGCTGCAGCGCGACTCGCTCGGAGTGCTCGGACTCGCGGCACGGCTCGGCGCTACGGACGCGGTCCTTGCCGGCGAGGGAGTCCGCGACCTCGCAGCCGAGGCCGCTGCGCACGGCGCGGCGACCGTGCTCGTCACGGAGGACGCCGCCTTCGCTGCGCCGCTGCCGCAGCCGCGGGTGGAGCTGATCGCCAAGCTCGTCGAGGAGTGCGGCTACGACTCCGTCGTCCTCGCGAACACCGTGCTGAGCGCCGATGTCGCGGCCGGTCTCGCGGCCCGCCTCGAGGCGGGCCTGAACTGGGATCTGACCGGGCTGCGCCTCGACGGGGACGAGCTCGTGGGCGAACGCCCGGCGCTCCAGGACTCCGTCCTGGTCGACGTGGGCTGGAGCGGCACGCCGCGCATCGCCCTCATCCGCACCGGCAGCTGCGAGCCCAAGCGCAGGGACGGCGAGTCGGCGGTTGAGAACGTTGCCGTCGAGCTCCCCGAGCACGCGCTCGCGGCGCGCATGGTCGAGCAGGCGCACGCGAAGGCCGAGGGGCCGAAGCTCGAGGAGGCGGACGTCATCGTCGCCGGCGGCCGCGGTCTCGGCACGGCGGAGGGCTTCGAGCTCTGCGAGGAGCTCGCCGCGGCTCTCGGCGGCGCCGTCGCGGCCACACGCGCGGTCGTCGACGCGGGCTGGTACGCGTACTCGGCCCAGGTCGGCCAGACGGGGAAGACGGTGGCGCCGAAGCTCTACATCGCCGCCGGCATCTCGGGCGCGATCCAGCACAAGGTCGGCATGCAGGGCTCCGGCACGATCGTCGCGATCAACCGGGATCGCCATGCGCCCATCTTCGAGTTCTGCGACCTCGGTGTCGTCGGCGACGTGCAGGATGTCCTGCCACGCCTGACCGAGCTCGTCCGCCAGCGCCGCAACGGCGGATGAGGGCTGTTCAGTGCCCGCCCCCTTCGGCTGCTTCTCGCGGCGGGCGTGGCCGAGGGCGTCGCAGAGAGGAACTGCACCACACGCCCCGCAAGGGTCGCCGAGACCCTGTCAGACAACAAAAAGGCCCTGTTTCCAGGGCCTTTTCATGGACGGTACTGGGCTCGAACCAGTGACCCCCAGCTTGTCGAGCTGGCAACGTGCTCTGCCTAGCTTTGCGACCGTTGCCGTGCATCTATGCAGGCATTTCCTCACGTGATTGGCGTGTGGACGTACGCGTATTGATGGCCTTTGTCTGGTGCTGGTGGTGGCACGTGGTAGCACCGCGGCTGTGGTTCCCAACAGGAGCTAGACAAGGGTCGTCCGGCACGCGCGGCCGCGAGGACGTCGGAGCTGGATACACGGTCACGCCGCCACCGGCACTTTGGCGGTGATGAACTCGAGGAGAGCGCTGTTCACTTCGACCGGGTGCGTCCAGCCGATGTTGTGCGGGCCGCCCTCGACGGGGACGAGCGTGCAGTCGGAGATCAGCGCCGGCAGCCGGGAGGCGGTGGAGTCGAACGGGAGGATCCGGTCCTCGGTGCCGTGGACGACGAGCACGGGGACATCGATCTTCGGCAGGTCACCGCGGAAGTCGGTGAGCCAGGTGTCGACGCAGGCGTACGTCGCGAACGGGGACGCCCCGGCAGCGACGTTGAAGCTCGCCTGCCAGGCACGGTCGCTGATGCGGCTGCCGAGGACGTCGACGTTGTAGAAGTTGTCGAGGAAGTCCGCGAAATACGCGTAGCGGTCATTGACGATCGCCTCCTTGATCCCCTCGAAGACCTGCCCGTCGACGCCTTCGGGGTTGTCGTCGGTCTTGAGCAGAAAGGGCGGTATGGCTCCCAGCAACGCTGCCTTGCGGATGCGCTTCGAGCCGTAGGTTCCCAGGTAGCGGGTGACCTCGCCGGTACCCATCGAGAAGCCGACGAGCACCACGTCGGTGAGGTCGAGGTGCTCGAGCAGCGCGTTCAGATCGGCGGCGAAGGTGTCGTAGTCGTAGCCGACGGTCGGCTGGCTCGAGCGACCGAACCCGCGCCGGTCGTAGCTGATGACGCGGTGGCCGCTCGCGAGCAGCTCGCGTTCCTGACGCTCCCACGAGTTCCCGTTCAGCGGGTAGCCGTGAATCAGAACCACCGGCTGGCCGCTCCCGTGATCCTCGTAGTGGATCTCGATCGAAGCGTCGTTCTCGGTTCCAACAGCGATGCGGGGCATGCTCATTCCTCCTTCTTGTCGGTATTGACGCCATTAGATGGCCGTGAGTCCGCCGTCGACGGACAGCGTGGCGCCGTGGATGTTCGCGGCGTCGTCGCTGACCAGGAACGCGACCGCCGCCGCGACCTGTTCTGGTGTGCTGGGCCGCTGCGACGGGGCGCGGGCGATGATGCGCTGGATCCGGTCGGCGTGGGCGGCCATTACTGGGGTGATTGTCGGCCCGGGCGCGACGGTGTTCACGCGGACGCCGTAGGGCCCATATTCCGCTGCCCAGGACTTCGTCAGCGAGTGGATCGCCGCCTTCGTCGCGCTGTAGAGCGCGGAGTGCGCCATCCCGACGAGGCCGTTGATCGATCCGACGTTGACGATCGCGCCGCTGCCGCGGTCGGCCATTGCAGGCGCCAGCAAGCCGGTCAGCAGGAAGACGGCTTTGATGTTGGTCGCCAGCGCTTGGTCGATGACGTCCTCGGGTACGTCGGGAGTCGGCTGCGGGGCGAGGAGCATCGCTGCGTTGTTGACCAGGATGTCGACCGGGCCGGCGGCGGCGGCCAGTGCGCGGATTCCGTCAGCGGTGCTGAGATCGGCGGCGGCGAACCGCGCCTCGCCGCCTCCATCGAGGATGCCCCGGACGACCTGTTCGCCGCGCTCTGCGTTGCGTCCGCTGACGATGACCTGCGCGCCTCCGATCGCAAGTGTGCGTGCGATCGCCACGCCGATCCCGTCGGTTGAGCCTGTGACAAGTGCGGTTCGTCTGCTCATGTTCCACTCTCGAGTGCCGCGTCCTCGGGGGCGAGCGCGGTGATCGCGTCGACCTCGTCCTGGGTCAGGCAGATGCTGGCGGCGTCGAGGTTCTCGTGCAGGTGCGCGACACTGGTGGTTCCGGGTACCGGGAGCGAGGTTGCCGTGTGGTGCAGCTGCCAGGCCAGGGCGATCTGCTGCGGCGTGACGTCGTGCTTGGCGGCGATGGGGTCGATCAC
>JAWVDX010000285.1:0-3120 GCA_033857015.1 Gaiellaceae bacterium | reverse complement strand
AGCCCTTCAGCGCGCCACCCTTGCAGGGCGTGTCGATCGCGGGCGCCGCGACCGCCCTGCCGCCGGCGACGAGCGCGAGCAGGACGGCTGCGACGGCGATCCGCACGGCCCTACGGTACCCGCGCGGGCCGCAGCCTGACCAGCCCGTCCACGTTCGCGAGCGCCGGGAACACCCACTTCCACACGAGCGCGATGCCGATCGTCGCGACGCCGCCGGCGATGACCGCGGGAGCTGCGCCGAGGAGCGCCGCCGCGGCGCCGGACTCGAAGGCGCCGAGCTCGTTCGAGGCGCTGATGAAGACCATCTCCACGGCGTTCACGCGGCCCCGAAGCTCGTCGGGGGTCGCCATTGCGACGGTGGTCCCGCGGACGCTCATGCTGATCATGTCCGTGAAGCCGGAGACGGCGAGCGCCACCATCGAGAGCGCGTAGGAGTGCGAGATGCCGAACACGACCATGCTCACGCCGAAGGCCCCGACGGCGATCAGCAGCGTCCGCCCCTCGCGGCGCTTCAGGGGGCTGCGCGCGAGCCAGACTCCGGCGAGGACGGCCCCCACCGCCGGCGCGGCGCGGAGGAGGCCGAGCTGGAATCGCCCGACGTGCAGGACGTCGATCGCGAACGCGGGCAGCAGAGCGACCGCGCCGCCGAAGAGCACGGCGAAGAGGTCGAGCGAGATCGCGCCCAGCAACACCTCCGTCCTGCGCACGAACTTCAGCCCTGCGAGCAGATGCTCGAGGCCGGGCGCGGGCGTGACCGACGCGACGGCGACTGGCTCGCGGATCGCGGCCGCAACGAAGGCCGCGGCGAGCGACAGTCCTGCGGCGAGCGCGTAGACCAGGACGCCGCTGTGGTCGAGCGCGAAGATCAGCCCGCCGACCGCCGGCCCGGTGACGACCGCGAACTGGAACGTCGTCGAGCGCAGCGTCATCGCGCTCGCGACGAGCTCCTCCGGGACGAGCGTCGGCGACATCGCGCGCGCGGCCGGCGCGCCGAGCACGGTCGCGACGCCCGTAGCCACCGCGAGCGCGAGGAACGGCCACAGGGCATGCGCGCCGGCAAGCGCTACGCCGACGAGGCCGAGCAGGACGAGCGCGTCGAGCACGTTCGACGCGACGAAGATCAGCCGCCGCGACAGCCGGTCGGCGAGCTGTCCCGCCGGCAACGCGAGCAGCGGCAGCGGGAGAAACGCAGCGAGGCCGATCAGCCCCAGGTCGAAGTAGCTGTGGCGGATCGCGAAGACCTGCCAGCCGATCGTGACCTGCGCCATGTTCATCGCGAAGTTCGAGGCGACGTTCGCGACGGAGAACAGCGCGAAGTCCCGCACGCGCAACGGAGGCGGCAGATGCCGCAGCCAGCCCTCTGTCGTCTCGTCGGCCACCCCGGCCCATTCTTCCTGCGCAGCAGCCCTGCGGGCGGCATTGATCAATCCTTGACTCGGGCACGAGAGGGTTGTCGAGTCGAATCGGGCCCCGCATGGGCCCTCAGGGGGAGGAACACATGAAGGCACGTCTACGCGTGCTCGCGGTCCTTGGGCTCGTTGCGGTGACCGCACTCACCGTTGCGGCAACCGCCGGCGCCAAGCGCGGCGCTCAGGCCAAGCACCCGGGCTTGCAGAACACCGCCTATTTCATCGAGTGGGGAATCTACGGGCGGAACTACCTCGTCAAGAATGTCGAGACGAGCGGCCAGGCCGCGAAGCTCACGGCCGTCAACTACGCATTCTCGAACGCCATCCCCGACGGCGACCACGTCGCCTGCAAGCTGGCAGACGAGTGGGCCGACTATCAGAAGCCCTGGGCGCCGGCCGACTCGGTCAGCGGCAACGAGGTCACCTGGCCCAACCCGGTGCTGGGCAACTTCGAGCAGCTGAAGGAGCTCAAGGCGCTGCACCCTGACCTCAAGGTGCTGATCTCGATCGGCGGCTGGACGTTCTCGAAGTACTTCTCGGACGCGGCCCTCACACCGGCGTCGCGCCAGGCGTTCGTCCAGTCCTGCGTCGACCTCTTCATCAAGGGCAACCTGCCCGACCCCGGCTGGGGCGGGATGGGCGGCCCCGGTTCGGCGGCGGGCATCTTCGACGGCATCGACATCGACTGGGAGTGGCCCGGGTCAGCCGGCAACGACGGGAACATCGTCCGCGCTGCCGACAAGGCGAACTACGTCAGCCTGCTGCAGGAGTTCCGCAGCCAGCTCGACGCCTACGGGGCCACCCAGGGCGGCAAGCACTATCTGCTGACGTCCTTCCTGCCCGCGAATCCGAGCGCGATCGCCGCCGGAGTCGACCCGGCCATCTTCGGCCCGCTCGACTTCGGCAACCTGCAGGGCTACGACCTGCACGGCTCGTGGGACTCGAGCACGAACTTCCAGTCGAACCTGCGCGTCCCGCTGAGTGCCCCGGCACCGCGCTTCTCCGTAAGCGACGTGGTCCAGTCGTACCAGAGGCTCGGCGTGCCGAACGGGAAGCTCGTCGTCGGCGTCCCGTTCTACTCCTACGGGTGGACCGGCGTTCCGACCACGAACAACGGGCTCTACCAGCCCTCGACCGGGCCGGCGCCCGGCGTCTGGGCTCCCGGCACGAACGACTACAAGGCCGTCGCGCCGTTGCTGGGTAGTGGCTACACCCGCTACTACGACCCGTCGACGGCGGCGGCCTGGCTCTTCAACGGGAGCACGTTCTGGACGTTCGACGATCCGTCGATCCTCCAGGCGAAGGCCGCCTTCGTCGCCTCGCGGAAGCTGGGCGGGATCATGGCCTGGGAGCTGAGCGGCGACACCACGGACGGCTCGCTGGAGACCGGTATCTCGAACGGGCTCTGGGGAGCTCCGTAGGGACGACCGGCTAGTTGGACTGCGCAGAGAGGGTCGCCCACGGGCGGCCCTCTCGACGCGCTGCCGGATCAGCCCAGCGCGAAGGTGAGGTTGACGACAGCGGTCACGTCCTTGCGCAACGTGCTCGTGTCGTAGACGCCGTAATCGCTCACGTCGGTCGAGTTCGGCGAGGTCACCTGGAACACGCCGACGTTGACCGAGCGCAGCTTGCCGAGGTGGCTGCCGGTCGCGTCGATCAGAACCCTCGCGCGGGCGAGGCGTCCTTCGTCGCGGCCGCGATCAGGGCCGGC
>JAWVDX010000284.1:0-3565 GCA_033857015.1 Gaiellaceae bacterium | reverse complement strand
CTCGCGATCGCGGCCGCGCTCCGCGGATACCGCTGCGTCTTCGTGATGCCGGACAAGATGAGCGTCGAGAAGATCTCGCTGCTGCGCGCCTACGGCGCCGAGGTCGTGATCTGCCCCACCGCGGTCGCCCCGGAGCACCCGGAGAGCTACTACTCCGTCTCCGACCGCCTCGCGCGCGAGATCCCCGGCGCCTACAAGCCGAACCAGTACGCGAACCGCGCCAACCCGCAGGCGCACTACGAGACGACCGGCCCGGAGATCTGGGCGCAGACCGGCGGCGAGCTCGACGCCGTCGTAATCGCGATCGGCACCGGCGGGACGATCTCCGGGGTCGGCCGCTACATCAAGGAGCAGAGCGACAAGGTCCTGATCGTCGGCGCCGACCCGGAGGGCTCGATCTACACCGACCCGGACAACCCGCGCCCCTACCTCGTCGAGGGCATCGGCGAGGACTTCTGGCCCGAGACGTTCGACAAGACGGTCGTCGACGACTACGTGATGGTGACCGATCGGGACTCCTTCCAGACGGCCAGGCGCCTCGCCCGTGAGGAGGGGCTCCTCGTCGGCGGTTCCGCCGGCACCGCCGTCTACGCCGCACTGGAGATCGCGCAGCGGCTTGGCCCCGGCAAGACCGTCGTGACGCTGATCCCGGACGGGGGCCGCTCCTACCTCTCGAAGTTCTACGACGACAACTGGATGCTCGAGTACGGCTTCCTCGACCGGAAGGCGCCCGCGCCCTCGGTCGGCGAGCTGCTCGCGGTCAAGCGGGCGGAGCAGGGCCTCCCCGACTTCGTCGTCTGCGAGACGGAGCAGACCCTCGCCGAGGCGATCGACCTGATGCAGCGCTACTCGATCTCGCAGCTCGCCGTCGTGCGTCACAGCCCGCCCTCCTCGCTCGAGGACGTCGTCGGCTCCCTGAACGAGCGCGGCCTCCTCGAGCGGGTCTTCCGCGACCCCGGGGCGCTGAGCCAGAGCGTCGCCGCCTCGATGGGCCCGCCGCTCGAGGCCGTGGACGTCGACGAGTCGGTGGATCGCGTCTTCGACGACCTCGCCGGCAGCGCCGCAGCGGTCGTCGTGGCGCGTGACGGCGTTCCCGAGGGCGTGCTGACCCGCTCCGACCTGCTGGAGTACCTCGCGCACCACCCGGACGGGTCAGGGCACCGCTAGCCGAAGTTAGAGATGCCGGTCCCGTCCCGCGATACTCCCGAGATGAGCGACGAGAACTCCGTCGATGTGCGCCTCACCTTCGACTCGCCCGCACTTGCGATACCGATCGCGGACGCGCTGGTCGCGGCAGGCTTTTCTGAGGTGACGATGCACGTCGTGTTGGACGCACGTGCGACTGGAACCCACGAGGAGCTCCAACTTGTGCACGACCGCTTCAAGGCGCTCGGGCCGATGATCGATGCTGCGCGGCACCGATCCGAAGACGACTGACGAGCCAAAACCGACTCCGTCCCGGATCGATGGTTGATCGGTTAATGGCGTCGAGTCGGGGGCGTTCCAGACCAAGCCGGGCAGCGGGAGCGCTCACCGGTCGTAGCGGCGCTACGGGCGGTGAGGGATCGTGCTGAGCCGGCGCCGTGTCTGGGGCGGCACCGGCCGACGGGATTTGCCGATCAGCCATCGAGCCGGGACCTGACGCATACGGGGGATGGAGGCCGCGCTACCTGTGCGCCGATAAATCCCGGGTGAGCGCCCCTCCAGCGCGAATCTTCCTTGCCTGCGGCTTGGTCTCAGTCGCGGCGTACCTGCTCGTGCCGGCGCACGTGCACATTCCCGGCGCGGCCGGGGACGTCAGCCTGCGCCACTGGTACTACCGCGGCATCGCCCTGGCGGCTGTCGCGGCGATCGTCTGGGGCGTGCGGGCGAACAAGCCTCGCGTGCGGCTGCCGTGGCTCCTCTTCGCCGCGGGTCAGGCGTGCTTCTTCGTCGGGGACTGGCTCTTCGACCACTACTCGGCGCCGCGGTTCAACGGGTACTACGACAGCCACGCCTCGCTGGCGGACGCGTTCTACCTGAGCGGCTACCCGCTGCTCTTCCTCGGCCTCTTCGCCGTCGTCAGGGCGCGGCACCACGCGCGCAACTCGTCGAGCCTCATCGACGCGACGACGATCGCCGTGGCGGCGGGACTGCCGTCGTGGGTGTTCCTCATGGCGCCCTACGTCCACGACCACACGAACAGCCATCTGTACGCGGCTGTCCTCTCCGGCTATCCGCTGTGCGACGTCATCCTGCTCGGGATCGCCCTCCGGCTCGCCTTCGGCGGGACGCGCGCGACGAGCGCGTACGGGCTCCTCGGCGCCAGCATCGGCCTCCTGCTCGCAGCGGACATCGTGTTCGACATCGAGCAGGTCGTGAGCGGCTACAACGAGGGCGGCTGGCCCGACATGCTCTACCTGCTGTCCTACATCGCGTTCGGCGGCGCGGCGCTCTCCCCGTCGATGCGGCAGCTCGCCGTGCCGACGATCGAGGGGCTCACGACCGTGCTCTCGACGAGGCGCCTCGTGCTGCTCGGTGCCGCGACGATGACGGCGCCGGTGATCCTGCTCGTCCAGTACGAGCGTGGCGGGCGGCTCGAGATTCCGATGGTCGCCGCGTGCTCGATGGCGCTGTTCGTGCTGGTCGTGCTCCGGATGGCGGGCCTCGTGATGCGTCAGCAGCGGGCGACGGCCCGGGAGCAGAAGCTGCGCAGCGCGGTCGCGGTGCTTGCCGCCGCGAACGACCACGATCGCATCTGCAACGCCGCCGTCGATGCGGCGGTCGCGCTGGTCGGCGAGACGGGCGACGTGCGCGCGAGCCTCCTGCTTGGCTCCGGCGCGGAGCGGGTCGTCTTCGCCACCGCCGGCACGACGGTCTCCGACGCCCTCCAGGCCGGCTTCCCGCTCGTGCTGAAGGAGCATGTCCTCGGCGAGCTCGTGCTCGAGAGCGACGCGCCGCTGCCCATCGAGCTCGACGAGGCGCTGCGCAGCCTGGCGGGCCAGGTCGTGCTCGCGCTCGAGTCGATCGCCCGCACCGAGACGCTGGTGGAGGAGCGCAAGGAGCTCGAGTCGGAGCTCGTCCGCCAGGCCCACGAGGACCCGGTGACCGGCCTGCCGAACCGGACGCACTTCCTCGAGCGGGTCGACTACGCGCTGCGCCGGCGCACCGCGGAGGAGCCCGTCTCCGTGCTGATCGTCGACCTGGACGACTTCAAGACCGTGAACGACAGCCTCGGCCACCTCGCCGGGGACGAGCTGCTGCGCCTGGTCTCCGGCCGGCTGCTCGCCTGTATCCGCTCCGCCGACACGTGCGCCCGGCTCGGAGGCGACGAGTGGGGCATCCTGCTCGAGGGCCCGCAGCAGGTGCCGCCGACCGCGGTCGCCAGGCGGTCGATCAGCTCGCTCGAGCGCGCCTTCGTGCTGCTCGGCCAGCACGAGGTCTACGCGCACGCCAGCATCGGCACGGCGGTTGCGCCCGAGGACGAGATCGACGCGGCCGACCTGCTGCGCAACGCCGAGGTGGCGATGTTCCACGCGAAGCAGCGCGGCAAGGGCGGCTTCCAGGAGTTCGAGCCCGGGATGCG
>JAWVDX010000283.1:0-2945 GCA_033857015.1 Gaiellaceae bacterium | reverse complement strand
ACGACCGCGATGATCGCCCAGGCGCGCGCCGAGGGCTACATCCGCCCCGGCGAGAAGCCCTTCGCGCTCACGCCCTGACGGGCAACCGCTCATTTAGGGCCAGGCCCTAAATGAGCGCGTCAGAGCGTCTGGACGAGAATCGTGTTCGTCGCGCCCGGGCGGTTCACGTTCGTGCCGCTCGTGATCACGACGCGGTCGCCCGGGCCGGCGATCCCCGCCCGCTGCACGGCGTCGATCGAGCGCAGCCAGAGCGTTTCGACGTCCTTGGTGGGATCCAGCGCGAGCGGGACGACCGCCCAGTCGAGCATCAGCTGCCGCTGCACGTCCCAGCTCGGCGTGCAGGCCACGATCGGGCGGTGCGGACGGTGCCGCGAGACCTCGCGCGCGGTCTCGCCCGAGACCGTCGGGACGATGATCGCGGCGGCCTCGATGATCTCGGCCATGTCACAGGCCGCGTGCCCGACGACGTCGGAGATGTAGCGCGCGCCCTGGCGCGTGGCCTCGAAGGGCGTGTCGCGATAGGCGAACTCGGGCTCGACGGCCGCGGCGATGCGCACCATCGTGTCGACGGCCTCGACCGGGTACCTGCCGACGGCGGTCTCGCCGCTCAGCATGATCGCCGAGGTGCCGTCGAGGATCGCGTTGGCGACATCGGAGGCCTCCGCACGCGTGGGCTCGGGCGCCTCGATCATCGACTCCAGCATCTGCGTGGCCGTGATCACGGTCTTGCCGGCTTCGCGGCCCATGCGGATCAGGCGCTTCTGCAGCATGGGCACCTCGGCGGCGCCGATCTCGACGCCGAGGTCGCCGCGCGCGACCATCAGCGCGTCGGCCACGGCGACGATCGACTCGAGCTGCTCGATCGCCTCCAGCTTCTCGATCTTGGCGATGATGCGCTGCCGCCCGCCGTGGGCCTGCACGAGCCGGCGCAGATCCTCGACGTCCTCGGCGCGCCGCACGAACGAGAGCGCGACGTAGTCGACGTCCCAGCGCACGGCGTGCTCGACGAGCTCCCGATCGCGCTCGGTGATCGGCGGGATCGGGAGGTAGCTCCCGGGCAGGTTGACGCCCTTCTGCGAGCGGATCAGGCCGCCCGTCTCGACCCGGCAGCGGACGCGCTTGCCCATCGCCTCGACGACGCGCAGGCGCACCCGGCCGTCGTCGATCATCACGGGGGATCCGGGCCGAACGACGCGCGCGAAGTCGAGCTCGAAGCCGAGCTCGAGGTCGTCGCCCTCGGCCGCGCCGGCGCTCGCGAGCACCAGCTCGTCGTCGCTCTCGACGACACGCGGCGTCGTGAGCCGCGCCACGCGCAGCTTGGGCCCCGGCAGGTCGGCGAGGATCGCCAGCGGCCGGTCGAGGCGCTCCTCGACGGCGCGCACGGCGCGCACGAGCACCTCGAGCTCCTCGGCCGTGCCGTGCGAGCAGTTGACCCGCGCAACGTCCATGCCGGCCGCCACGAGCCGCTCGATCATCGCCTCCTCGGCCGTCGCGGGACCGATCGTGCAGACGATCTTGGTGCGGCGGGGCTGGATGCTCATGCCACGCGACCGGCGAACGCGCGCAGACCGGGGTAGTCCGCCTGGTCCCCCAGCTGCTCCTCGATGCGCAGCAGCTGGTTGTACTTGGCCACCCTGTCCGAGCGCGAGGGGGCGCCCGTCTTGATTTGCCCGCAGCCGGTCGCCACGGCCAGGTCGGCGATCGTGACGTCCTCCGTCTCGCCCGAGCGGTGGGACATCACCGCGGTGTAGCCCGCCTCGCGCGCCACGCGGATCGCCTCCAGCGTCTCGGTCAGGGTCCCGATCTGGTTGACCTTGATCAGGATCGAGTTCGCGACGCCGGCGTCGATGCCGCGCCGCAGGCGCTCGGTATTGGTGACGAACAGGTCGTCGCCCACCAGCTGGAGGTGGTCGCCGAGGCGGTCGGTGAGCGCCTTCCAGCCCTCCCAGTCCTCCTCGTCCATGCCGTCCTCGAGAGAGACGATCGGGTACTTGGCGACGAGCTCGGCCCAGTAGGCGGCCATGTCGCCGGGTGACAGCGAGCGGCCCTCGTGCTCGAGCTCGTACGAGCCCGCGGAGAAGATCTCGCTGGCGGCGGGATCCAGGGCGATCGCGACGTCCTCGCCGGGGCGATACCCGGCCGCCTCGATGCCGGCGACGAGCATCTGCAGGGCCTCCTCGTTGGAGCCGAGGTCCGGCGCGAAGCCGCCCTCGTCGCCGCCGGCCGTGCCGAGCCCCTTGTCGTGCAGGGTGCGCTTGAGCGCGTGGAAGACCTCGGCGCCGACGCGCAGGCCCTCGGAGAACGAGGACGCCCCGACGGGCACGATCATGAACTCCTGGAAGTCGACCTTGTTGTCGGCGTGTGCGCCGCCGTTGAGGACGTTCATCATCGGCACCGGCAGGACGTGGGCCGCGTCACCGCCCAGGTAGCGCCACAGCGGCTGGCCCTCCTCGCCGGCCGCCGCCTTGGCCGCGGCCAGCGACACGCCGAGGATCGCGTTGGCGCCGAGGCGGCCCTTGTTGTCGGTGCCGTCGAGGTCGATCAGCGTCTGGTCCAGGAAGGCCTGCTCGGAGGCGTCGAGGCCCAGCACGGCTTCGGAGATCTCGGTGTTGATGTGCTCGACGGCCTTGAGCACGCCCTTGCCCAGGTAGCGGCTCTTGTCGCCGTCGCGCAGTTCGATGGCTTCGCGCGAGCCGGTGGACGCGCCGGACGGCCGCTCTGGCGCCACCTCGGCGGCGAGGAGGCCCGGATCCTGCCGGTGCCGATGATGAACGTCCTCAACGGTGGCGCCCACGCCGATAACAAGGTCGACTTCCAGGAGTTCATGGTCGTCCCCTACGGAGCCCCCACGTTCAGCGAGGCCCTGCGCACAGGCGCCGAGATCTTCCACGCGCTCAAGAAGACGCTCCACGACTGCGGCCTCGGCACGGCGGTCGGGGACGAGG
>JAWVDX010000282.1:0-7421 GCA_033857015.1 Gaiellaceae bacterium | reverse complement strand
CGCCACCGCGATCGCCACGGCGAGGAGGCGCTGCCGCCGCGTCGTCGGCACCAGCCATGCCATCCCGGCGACTGCGAGCGTGAAGAGGAGCGTCAGCCCGCTGACGACGCGATTGCCGAACTCGATGTAGGAGTGGTAGTCCTTGGCGGGCAGCGGATGACCTGCCTGGCACCCGGGCCAGTGCTTGCAGCCGAGTCCCGAGCCGGTGACGCGGACGGTCGCGCCGCTGATCAGGACGAGGTCGTAGACGGCGAGCGCGGCGAGCGCGATCGTCCGATAGCGGCGCTCCGACATGTCAGTGTGGATAGACGTCGCCGTTGCGCAGAGCCTGCTCGTCCTCGTACGGCGCGGCGAGTCGGCGGTAGAGCTCCAGCTTGGCGCACTCGAGGACGCCGACGAGCGCGTTCAGCTGCTTGTAGCGCAGCTCCGGCAGGACGCCGAGGCAGAGGCGCGTGATCGCGTAGTTGAGGCGTCCCTCGTAGCCCTCGCTGCCGATCTCGGCGGCGAGGGCGTCGACCAGCTCGTCGAGCGCGGGACGCTCCTCGGCGGCGATGTACGGCACGCGCGCACCTTACCCAGTAACGAAAAGGAGACGCTCCGCCGTCGTACTGTTAGACCGGGGCGTTCGCGCCACTCGAGCCGGCCGTCCGCCGCGCGTCTCCCGGCAGAGCGACCGAGGGCTGGGTCAGTCCGGGCCCAGCCCTCCGGGCGCTACGAGTCGTAGCTAGCGGACGGCGCGGGACACGTCGACGATGCCCGCGCCGTAGGCATCGGCGAAGGCGATCGGGCGCTGCCGGTCGATGTGGCAGAAGCCGGTGGTGCACTCGCCCGCGGCGGTCGGGCCGGTCACCGGGCTCATCGGGCCGACGGCGTTCGTCATGGTGCGCCGGGCGGTCGAGGCGAGCCGCGCGAGGATCGCGTCTGGCTTGCCGCGCAGTGCCGGCTTCGCGGAGAGCAGGAGCGCGATCGCGCCGGACACGTCCGCGGCCGACATCGAGGTGCCCTGGAGATACATGAAGCCGTTCCGGTCGAGCTTGAAGCAGCCCGTCCCGAGCCATTTCCCGCAGAGCTCGGCCGACGGGTCGGTCGCTCCGAGGATGCCGTAGCCCTGCGTGAACACGTTGCCGGAGGTCGCGTCGTAGTCGGGGACGTTGTACGCGCGCGCGCCGCCGGGGGCCGCGATGTCGACCCGCGAGCCGTAGCTCGAGTAGTACGCGAGCTGATCGGTAAGCCCCGCGGGGAATCGCCACGGGTCGGCGACTGCGCCGGTTCCGTCGGCGATCACGTTGCCGCTCGCCGAGACCGCGATGACGCCCGGCACGCCGGCCGGCGCTACAAGCATCCCGCGCAGGTCGTTCAGCGGCTCGCCGGGCCCGGTGAGGCCGACCCCGTCGGGACCGGCGCTCACGAGGCCGACGCCGGTGAGCGCGCGCCCGGCAACGGTCGCGTTCACGCGGTCGACGCGGACGTGCTCGTTGCCGAGCGCCGCGACGATCGTGGATCCCTTGGCGCGGCAGTAGGCCACGGCGTCGACCCACAGGAGGTAGTCCTGCGCGTCGGCGAAGTCGGTCGGGTCGTTGTAGACGTAGAGCGAGAGATTGAGGACGTTCGCGCCCTTGTCGCACGCGTCGAGCATCGCGCTGACGACCCACATCGAGTCGAAGCCGTAGGTCTGCGCGAGCGCCTTCTCGTCGAGGATCTTCGCGCCGGGAGCGACCCCGTTCGAGGCGAAGCCGTTGAGCGCACCGGCGATCCGGCTCGCAATCCACGTGCCGTGGCCGCTGTTGTCCTGGCTGTCGCAGTCGTGGGAGCCGAGGTACTTGAACACCTCGGCCTTGCCGATCACCGAGCTGAGCGCAGCGCAGGGAATGAAGTTCGTCTGTCCGAGCACGCTCGGGGCCGTCTCGCGCTGCGTCGCGTCGACGCCGGAGTCGATCACCGCGACCTTCACCCCGGAGCCGTTCGCGCCGGGCGTCGGCGCGGGCACGTTCATCCGCTGGTCGTCCCACTGCAGCGCGTCGTGCAACGGATCGGTCGCCGTGCCGGCCGCGCCGGTCGTGGTGGTCGCCCCGCCGCTGCCGCCGAGCTGGCTGACGGCGGTCGGCCCGACGCCGTCGACGAAAACCGCGACGACGAGCGGGTTCGCGGTCAGCGTCGCGACGAAGTCCCTGTCGGTCGATGCGGTCCCCAGCGCCGAGATCTGGTGCATGTCCTCGATCACGACGCCCCCCGCCGCCTTGATCGCGGCGGTCATCGCCGCAAGGGGCGTTCCCGGTTTGAAGCGCACGGCGTACTCGCCGAAGGAGCTCGTCTTCCGCGCGTGCAGCTTCGCGCTCGCTGCGCCGGAGCTCAGGAGCACCGCCGCGCCGACGACAAGAACGAACAGGGAAAGTACGAAACGCCGCATTGATCCGCCTTCCGGGAGCCGCTGGGGCCGGTATCCGCCCTTAGGCGGCATCGGCTGCAGGCGGACGGCCCTCGATCCCTCGGAGGAGGGAACGTGGCGTGTGACCTGGGATCCGCGCCACAGAGCGCGGGAGCGGTGCTTGACGCACCTAGGCGCTGAAGGCGATCCTCACGCCTTCAGCGCCGCAGAGAACGAGGTGCTTGTTCAGTGACCGATGAAACCGCCGCCGTGACCGTGACCGCCAAGGATGGCGCCGATCACCGTCGCTGCGAGGATGAGCAGTTGAAGCCGCTTGCTGGTGAGCACGATAGACCTCCTCCCGCTGTGACTAGAAGTTGACGTCCTGTAGAAGCTCTGCTGCGCGGCGGAAGAGATCCCCCGCGCCCTGCTCGTCGTCTCGCGCACGCGCGAGATCGCCCTGGGCAAGGATCGTGCGCGCAAGCGCGTTCGTGGCTCGGACAGCCTCGAGCAGCTGCACCGAGCGCTCGAGCGCCTCCTGCGCCGCGTCGAGCTTCTGCTGCCCGAGGAGCGCGCGACCGAGGTAGTAGTAGTTCTCGCCGCACTCCTGCGCCCACTCCTCGTCCTGCTCGAGCAGCGTGATGCTGAGCTGCGCCTGCTCCTCGGCGGTCGTGAAGTCGCCCCGCTCGAGGTGGACGGCGGCGATGGAGCAGAGAACGGCGCCGCAAAGGGCGTCGCTGCCGGCATCCAGGAGACAGGAGTACGCGCGCTTGAAGTGCTCCAGCGCGGTGTCGTGGTCGCCCATCTGGAAGTGGACGCCGCCCAGGTTGTTCAGGATCTTCCCGAGCTGAACCTGGTCGTCGATCTCCTCGTACTTCGCGCGCGCCTGCTCGGCGTAGCGGCGGGCTAGGACGTAGCGGCCTTCGCGATCCGCTGCCAGCGAGGCCTGGAAGAGGGCATACGCCTGGGTGCGCGGGTCGCCGGAGCGCTCGCTCAGCGCAACTGCGTGCTCTGCGTCCTCGCGGGCGAGGTCGATATCGCGCAGGCGCTGCAGGCACATCGAGCGCCAGCTCAGGATCCCGGCGAGCAGCGCCTCGGAGGCGAGCGCCTCGGTCCCGGCCTTGAACGCCTCGCTGAGGATGCCCATCGCGACATGCGTGCTGCCGAGCCGGGCGCGACCGACGCCGAGCCGGTAGAGGTAGTCGGCGCGCTGGAGGTCGTTCATCGAGGAGAAAGACGACCACGTCTGCACCTCGACGAGCATGTCGACGGCGCGGCGGACGTCGCCGCTCTCCATCAGCGCCCACGAGAGACCGCACACGCGCTGCAGCTCGAGCTCGGCGAGCCCGGTTGCGGCGACGCCGGCCTGCGCGCCCTCGAAAGCCTCTGCGGCCTCCTGGTAGCGGGCTCCGGCGAGGAGCGCTTCCGCCTGCGCGAGCTGCGCCTCGGCGCGGGACAGCTCAGCCGTCTCGACGCCGTTCGCGACGTACCCTGCGTCGACGCCAAGCTGTGTCGCCAGGAACTCGATCGTCTCCTGGGTGGGGCGGGTCTTCCCGCGCTCGATCTGGGAGATGTACTCCTTCGAGAAGCGCGTGCCCGCGAGGTTGGTCTGCGTCAGGCCGGCCGCGACACGCAGCTGGCGCACGCGCTCCCCGAGCTGCGTCGAAGCGCTCGGGCGGGTACGTGTCTGCAACCCGTCTATGACGTTCCCCTCGTTCACCTGACGCACCTAACTGAGAAACCTGCAAACTTGCAATAGCTGCGCGGCATAGATGCCCCAAAAGGGGCACGGTGCAGCCCCTTTTGGGCGACTAAAGACACGCAAGATCACTTGACCGAGCTACTTGACTGTTCGGCTGGGTCGCCATAGAGTGAGGCCATTCCGGAAGCGCAAGCAACCGGAACCAGGCATCACCGAAAGAGCGGATTTACGACGGTGGAGTTGGCTGGGCCGCAGAGTCAGCCCACCGGTATCGCCCGGTAGGTGAGAGCCATAGGGAACACCCCCGGGGCCGCAGCCGGGGGTGTCCCAAACTTAGAGAGGGCCCGGAAGCCGCAGCCGGGCCTTTTCTCTGGACCGACGCAAGTCCGGCTGCTTGGCAGCCATGGCGACTCGCGCCGGGGCGGAACAGCTCCTGTCGGCCGCCGCGATGTCGGCGGCCTTCGCGGGGCTGGGTTGGCCCGATGACCGCTGGGCTGGCCGGATCACCGCTGGGTTGGCCGGATCACCTTGGGGTGTGGAGCAACAGTCACGAAGTCGGGGCGGTTTCGTGCGTCTTTGGGCGTTACCCTCCGTGTTTGCGCCCCGCCCCGTTGATGGGTGGGTGGGGGCGGCGTTCCTGCTGGTGGTGCCGGTGGCTTCCTGGGTCGCTAGCACCAAGCCAGGCGGTGCGACCGGGCGCGGGTAAGGCCCGGTGGCCTTTCTCGCGGGCGGGCGTGCCGGATGGCGCAGCGTGATGGCGGCCCAGGGAGCCGCCTGCACCGCCAGTAGGGACGCTAGGGATGGGGAAGCGCCGAAGTCGCGGCGCCGCGTACCACCCCTGCGTCCTGGATACGCTCCTCCCGTGGCTGAATTCGTCTGGGCGCCGACGGCGGAGCAGGTCGAGAACGCGAATCTGACGCGCCTCGGGCGGACGCTCGGCTGCGACGGCTACAACGAGCTCCACCGCGTCTCGATCGAGGAGCCGGAGCGCTTCTGGCCCGCGCTCGTCGACGACATCGGGATCCGCTTCTCCCGGCCCTGGGAGCGTGTCCTCGATGCGAGCGACGGCCCCGAGTGGACGCGCTGGTTCGTCGGCGGGCGCGTCAACGTCGCCCGCGTGTGCGTCCACGACTGGGCTGCGTCCGACCGCGCCGACAGCGAGGCCGCCATCTGGCTCGCCGAGGACGGCGAGCGTCGCGTGTTGACCTTCCGCGAGCTCTCACACGAGGTGACTCGCTTCGCCGAGGCGCTCGCGAGCCTCGGGGTGGCCGAGGGCGACGCCGTCGCGCTCTACCTGCCGATGTCGCTCGAGGTCGTCATCGCCTCCCACGCCTGCGCGCACCTGGGAGCGATCCAGGTGCCGATCTTCTCCGGCTTCGCCGCCGGCGCCGTCGCCGCGCGGCTCCAGGACTCGCGGGCGAAGGTGCTCGTCACCGCCGACAGCACGCTGCGACGCGGGAGGACCGTGGCGATGAAGGCGATCGCGGACGAGGCTCTGGCGGACGCACCCTCGGTGGAGCACGTCGTCGTCTGGCGCCGGCTCGGCGCCGACGAGACGCCTTCCCAGGCGGGACGCGACCACGACTGGGACGAGCTCGTCGCGCGCCAGCCGGGGACGCTCCCCGCGCTCGAGGTCGACTCCGAGACCACCTATCTGCTCGCGTACACCTCCGGCACGACGGGCCGTCCGAAAGGGGCGGTGCACGTCCAGGGCGGCTTCCTCGTCTCGATCGCGCGCGAGGTCGCCTACCAGACCGACGTCCGCGCAGGGGATCGCATCCACTTCGTCACGGACATGGGCTGGATCATGGGGCCCTGGACCGTCGTCGGCGGCGGTGCCTGCGGCGCGACGATCGTCCTCGCCGAAGGGGCCCCCGACTGGCCCGCCGACCGGCTCTGGCGCACCGTCGAGCAGGAGCGGGTGACCCTCCTCGGCGTCTCGCCCACGCTCATCCGGGCGCTCATCCCGAAGGGCGACCCGACAGCGGATCTGTCCTCGCTGCGCGCGATCGTCACGACCGGCGAGCCCTGGAACCCGGCGCCCTACCAGTGGCTGCACGAGCGAGTGGGCGGCGGGCGCGTCCCAATCGTCAACGAGTCGGGCGGCACCGAGGTCGGCGCCTGCTTCCTCGCCTCGCCCCCGATCGCGCCCACCAAGGCCTGCGCGCTCGGCTTCCCCGCGCTGGGCCAGGACATGGACGTGTTCGACGACGAGGGGCGGCCGCTGCGGGGCGACGTGGGCGAGCTCGTCTGCAAGCGGCCCTGGCCCGGCATCACACGGGGGATCTGGGGCGATCGCGAGCGCTACCTCGAGACGTACTGGCGGCGCTTTCCCGGGGTCTGGACGCACGGCGACTGGGCCTCGGTCGACGAGGACGGCTACTGGTTCCTGCACGGGCGCTCCGACGACACGCTGAACATCGCGGGGAAGCGGATCGGGCCGGCGGAGCTCGAGTCTGCGGCGGTGGGCCATCCAGCCGTGTCCGAGGCGGCCGCGATCGGGGTGCCGCACGAGCTCAAGGGCGAGGTGCCGTGGATCTTCTGCGTGGCGAGCCCCGGCGTGGAGGTGACCGACGGCCTCGGGCGCGAGGTCGCCAGGGCGGTGATCGCGGAGCTCGGCCCCGCGTTCAAGCCGGAGAAGGTCTTCTTCGTCGAGGCGCTCCCGAAGACGCGCAGCGCGAAGATCGTGCGCCGCGCCGTCCGCGCGAGCGCGCTCGGGAGCGACCCCGGCGACCTCTCCTCGCTCGAGAATCCGGAGGCGCTCGAGGCGATCGCGCGCGCCGTACGGTAGTTTTCGTTCACGAGTCGTAAACCGGAGGCAGCGTTGCGCATCGCTCTCGCCCAGCTCAATCAGATCGTCGGCGACCTCGACGGGAACCGCGACCGCATCCTCGGCGCCCTCGCCGAGTCCACCGCGCAGGGGGCGCAGCTCGTCGTCTTCCCCGAGCTCGCCGTGACGGGCTACCCGCCGGAGGACCTCCTCCTGCGCCCCGGCTTCCTGCGCGCCGCCGAGCGCACGCTCGCATCGATCGCCGCGGAGGCGCGTGACGTGGTCGCGCTTGTCGGGGTGCCGCTCTACGACGGCGACCTCTTCAACGCCTGCGCCGTCTGCGCCGGCGGCGAGGTCAAGGCCTACGCGCGCAAGCGGTTCCTGCCGAACTACGGCGTCTTCGACGAGCACCGCTACTTCGCGGCCGGGCGCGAGCCGCTCCTCCTCGAGCTGGACGGCACCCTCGTCGGCGTGACGATCTGCGAGGACATGTGGCAGCCCGGCCCGCCTGCGTCCGAGCTTGCGCTCGCTGGAGCGGAGCTGCTCGTCAACGTATCCGCCTCGCCGTTCCACGTCGGGCGCGA
>JAWVDX010000281.1:0-2548 GCA_033857015.1 Gaiellaceae bacterium | reverse complement strand
TGGTCTGCACGTCCTTGCTCAGCGCCCACTTGATGAACAGGGCGCCCGCGGCCCTGTTGCGGCTGTCGGCGTTCACGCTGTACGTCCAGCTGCCGAGGTGTGCGATCGGCTTCTGTCCGGCGCTGACGACCGGGATGCTCGCGTAGCCGACCTTGCCGACCACCTTGGAGGCGCTCGGATCCTCCATCCCGCCCGCAGTATCGCCCCACGCGATCGCCTCCGCGATCGTGCCCTGCTGGAAGGCTGCGGTCATCTCGTCCCACGTCGTCGTCGTGTAGGCGGCGGGCGCGAACGAGGTCAGCCCGATCTCGTACTTCAGTCCCTTGAGGTTGCCCGGAGAGTCGATCGCGACCTGCCCCTTGGGCGTGAAGAACCCGCCGCCGTTCGTCCACGCATAGTCGAAGTACTCGAGCACGGTTGCGACGTGACGCTTGCCCGCGATCGTGAGGCCGTAGAAGCTGCTCGAGAGCTTCTTTCCCGCGAGCTCCTGACCGGACCTGCGCGTGAAGAACTGCGCGATGTCGCGGTACTGCTTCCAGGTCTTGGCAGGCCCGAGGGCATAGCCGTAGCGCGTCTTGAACGCGGCCTGCTCGGTTGCGTTGGAGAACAGGTCCTTGCGGTAGAACATCATCATCACGGCGCTGTTCGACGGGGCGCCGTAGACGTGGCCCTTCCAGTCGGAGGATGACTTCCAGAGCGCCGGGATGATGTCGGACGGCGTGTAGCCCGCGACGCCGTCACCCGAGGCGGCCGAGAGCACGTCAGGCTCGATGTACTTCTTCTCCGCGAAGCTGCCGAGATACTCGTACGGGATCGAGAGGACGTCGTAGTTGCCCTTGTGCGCCGCGAAGTCGAGCACGGCCTTCTGCACGAGGCTGTCGTAGGGCGCCTGCTCGACGACCACGTTGATGCCGGTCTTCTTCTGGAAATCGGGGAGCAGCTTCTGGATGACTTGCGTGTTGAGGGTCGCCTCGCCGATGAAGTGCAGCGTGGTGCCTGCATACGCCCGCGACCAGGCCGCCTGCGACTGACGCGCCGCCCCCGCCATTGCAGTTGTCGCGGCGACGATGCTCAGGGCGGTCGCCGCGCACACGCACGCAAGCCTTCTCCACGACGCGCGATGGTGGCTCATGTCCGCTCTCCTTCCAGCTCGGTGAGGATCCGGTCGAACGTGTTGAGGGCCGAGTCGAGCTGCTCGAGCGTGATGCAGAGCGGCGGCTTGATCTTGACGACGTTGCCGAGCCCCGCGTAGCGCGTCGTCCCGAAGAGCACGCCGTACTCGATGCCGCGACGGTAGACCTCGGACGTCTCGTACACGGCCGGCTCCTTCGTCTCCCGATCGCGGACGAGCTCGATACCGGTCAGGAGTCCCGGGCAGCGGACGTCCCCGATCAGCGGATGGCGGGTCTGCATCTCGAGCAGGCGCGTCGTCGCGTGTTCGCCCATCCGCCGGCAGTTGTCGAGCAGGTCGTCCTCCTCGAGCACCTGGATCGCAGCGAGGGATGCCGCGAGCGAGGGCGGGAACTGTCCGAAGGTAAGGGCGTCGTCCCCAGGGTCGAATCCCTCGAGCCCGTCGCGCACGAGCACTCCGGCAAGCGGGAAGCCCCCACCGATGCCCTTGCCGAAGATCAGGATGTCGGGCACGACACCGTAGTACTCGGAGGCCCAGAAGCGGCCCGTACGGCCGAACCCTGTCTGGATCTCGTCCCAGATCAAGAGCACCTGTTCCTCGTCACAGACCTCGCGCACCTTCGCGTAGTACTCGCGCGGGAAGTCGAGCTGGGTGCCGTTGCCCTGGACCGGCTCCATGATGAAGGCCGCCGGACGCCCCGTGACACCGCGACGAATGGTGTCGCGCAGCTCGTCGACGCACCTCGCGACGACGTCGCTCTCGCTCTCGCCGGTGCGCGCGTAGCGATAGCTGTACGGCTGTGGAACCCGAACGACCTGCGGGTACAGGCGGTCGAAGCTTCGTCCGGTGTGGGCCCAGCTCGCGCCCATCGTCGCGAAGGAGCGCCCGTGGTAGCCGTCGCGCAGCGTGATGAAGGGCCCGGCGTCAGGCGTGTTCTTGAGCGCGATCTTCATCGCCGACTCGACGGCGAGGCTTCCGTGGAGGCAGAACGAGACGCGATTCAGTCCTTCGGGCGCGAGCTCGGTCAGCCGCTTGGCGAGGCGGAGCAAAGGGACGGAGTCGTAGTTCGAGCGCAGGTGGGTGAGATCGGCTGCCTGCCGACTGGCCGCCTCGATCACCCGCGGATCGGATGCGCCGATGTTGTTCGACCACGCCTGTGAGGTGCAGTCGATGTACTCGTTTCCGTCGGCGTCCCAGATGGACGCTCCCTCGGCGCGCACCATCACGAGCTCCGGCTCGACGCCGGTCGACCATCCCTTGAGCAGTGCGCGACGACCGATCTCCGCCTCTTCGGGGGACAACTCGCTCTTGACGTTCACGCCGTTCCTCTCTGATCGAGACAGTGGAGGCGGCCGAGCCTACCGACGCGAATCCGGCCAGTGAAATTGCGATTTGACCGATCATTCATAATCAGAC
>JAWVDX010000280.1:0-4596 GCA_033857015.1 Gaiellaceae bacterium | reverse complement strand
GCGCTCGAGCAGGCCATGACGTCCAGCGGCGCGGCCGTCCAGACCGCGCTCAACGGGCTCTCCGCCGCAGGTGGCGGCGACAATCCCGAGGCGTACAACCTCGTGTTCGACAACGCCGACGCAGCCGCCACCGGCTGGCGGAGCGGCACGCGGAAGTTCGTCGTCGTCATCGGCGACGCGGAGCCCCACGGGGCCGGCTCGGCCGGGTTCGCCGGCTGCGCCGACACCAGCGCCGACCCGCACGGGCTCAACACGGCGACCGAGCTGGCGGGGATGGCGGCCGCGGAGCGGACGCTGCTCATGATCCGCCAGGTCAGCGACCGGACGACGACGTCGCTCGGCTGCTACCAGTCGCTCGCCGCCGCCGGGTTCAGCGGCGGTCAGGCAGTCGACGCGGGCGGCAACCTCGCCACCCAGATCGTCTCGCTGATCACCACCGCGTTCGCCACGGTGGCGGACGTGCACCTCGAGGTCGCATCCGCCTCGCCCGCCCCGGCGGCGGCGAGCTGGATCGCGTTCTCGCCTGCATCCCTCGGGCCGGTTCCCGCTCCGAGCACGCAGAGCTTCGACCTCACCGCGACCGTCCCGGCCGGCACTCCGGCGGGCTCGTATGCGTTCGACATCGAGGCGCTGGCAGACGGCGTCGACATCGGTCACCAGGCCCTCACCCTGGTCGTGGCGGAGAAGCAGCTGACGCTCTCCCCCGCCTCGGCGCAGAACCCGATCGGGACGAGTCACACGGTCACCGCGCACGTGTTCGACGTGCTCGGCCCGTACGTCGGCGACTCGGTGAGCTTCGCGATCGGCTCCGGCCCTGACACGGGCATGACCGGGAGCGACGTCACGAATGCTTCCGGCGACGCGCTGTACACCTACACGAACACGCCGCCCAACCCCGGGATCGACACGATCACGGCGACCGACGGCGCACTGACCGCATCCGCCACGAAGGAGTGGATCAACTCGCCGCCGGACTGCTCCGCAGTCGTGCTCGACAGGACCGAGCTGTGGCCGCCGAACCACAAGCTCGTGACGATCAACGGCAGCGGGGCGACCGACAGCGACGTCGGCGACTCGGCCACGCTCGTCATCGACGGCGTCACCCAGGACGAGCCGGTCAACGGGCTCGGCGACGGCGACACCGGCCCTGACGCGGTGCTGTCCTCACCGCTCTCGAGCTCGGTGCAGCTGCGCTCCGAGCGGGCCGGCACCCGCAACGGGCGCGTGTACCGCGTCCACTACACGGCGACCGACACGCACGGCGCGACCTGCACCGGCGTCGCCACGGTCTCCGTGCCGCACGACCAGGCACACGCCGCGGTCGACTCGTATCCCCTGAGCTACGACTCGACGCTCTAGCGCACGCACGGGAGGAGCCGCTTCGGCGGCTCCTCCCTCTCTTACTCGCGGACGGCGGCGCGCATGACCTCGACGGGCGCCTCGAGGCCCGTCCAGCGCTCGAACGACGCGGCGCCCTGGCGCACGAGGAGCTCCAGCCCGTCGACGACGGAGCTGCACCCCGCCGCACGCGCCGCCGCGACGAAGGCCGTGTCGCGGTCGACGAGGTACGCCATGTCCACCGCGCGCTGCTCGACACGCAGCTGGACGAGCGGATCGTCCTTCACGGGCGTGGCATGGATGACGACGTCGACGTCGTCGGCGCTCGGCGGCCACTGCTCGCGCAGCTCCACCTCGATGTCGTAGAGGCTTTGGAGCCGCGCCGTCAGCCCGCCCGCTCGCGCCGCGGTGCGCGAGGAGACGATCACCGCTGCCGCGCCCGCCTCGGCCACCGCGCAGGCGACCGCCTGGGCGGCTCCGCCCGCGCCGAGCATCAGCACCCGCGCCCCGGCCACGTCGGTCGACTCGACGACGGCGAGCCCGTCCGTGCTGGAGCCGCGGATTCGCCCGTCGCGGATCACCAGCGTGTTGACCGAGCCGGCCCGCTCCGCGACCGGGTCGAGCTCGTCGCAGTAGGCGACCGCTCCGAGCTTGTGCGGGATCGTCACGTTCGCGCCGACGAAGCCGAGCGCGACGAGGCCGGCGATCGCCGCCTCGAGCGCGGCCGGTTCGACGCCGAGCGGTACGTAGGCCCAGTCGAGGCCGGCTGCCGCGAACGCGGCGTTCTGCATCTTCGGCGAGAGCGACTGCGCGAGCGGGTCGCGCAGCAGCCCGACGAGCCGCGTCGTGCCGCCGATCACTTGATGTACCCGTACAGCCGCTCGTGGTTGACGAAGTCCTTGAAGCTGGCCGTGAAGTAGTGGTGGCGCTTGTCCGGCTTCGCGAGGAAGTAGAGGTAGCCGGCGCGGGCCGGATGGGCAGCCGCCTTGATCGACGGGAAGCCCGGGTTCGCGATCGGCGTGGGCGGCAGGCCCGCGTACTTGCGCGTGTTGTACGGGTTCGTGCTGTCGATGTGCGGGCCGAGCGGCTCGGTCCCGGCCAGGTTCAACCCGTAGCGGAGCGTGGCGTCGATCCCGAGCGCCATCCCCGCGGAGAGCCGGTTGTAGATCACGGCGGCGATCTTCGCGCGATCCTCCGGCGCGAGCGCCTCCTTCTCGACCATCGAGGCGATGACGATCACGTCGTAGCCCGTGAGGTGATGCGCATGCGCGTAGGCGAGGTCGACCTTGGCCCACTCCTGCTTGAACGTGGCGAGCTGATCCTGGACCAGCTGCGCCGTCGTCGTCTTCGCCGTGAAGTCGTACGTGTTGGGATAGAGGAAGCCTTCGAGGGAGCGGGCGATGTGGTCGCCGGCGAACGCCTTCGACCCGGGGAGCTCCGACTTCGCGGTCAGCGTGAGGTAGGCGCTCGCCCGCAAGCGCGGCTTCACCTTGCGCTTCGCGCGCGCGATCGCGTCGACGGCGGTGATCCGCGTCGCCATGTCCCGGCGCGTGAACCCCTCGGGGAAGGTGATCCGCAGCGGCTTGGCGATGACGATGACCGGCGGCGGCTTCGGCTTGCTGCGCGTCACCCGCTGCACGACGAGCGCGCCACCGACCACGACGCCGAGCAGGACCGCGAGCGCGAGCAGCCGGCGCGCGAGGACGCGCGCGCGGGACGGGCCCTGCCGCGGCGGCTTGTAGCCGGGCGGCAGGCTCAGGCGTCGCTGTTGCTCGACCACAGGAGATAGGACTCTAGGAGGTGGGCCGCGGCGCGCGCGTCCTCGGGGGTGGCGGAGTCGCTGCGAGCCGCGAGCGCCGTCGTGAAGCGCTCGTCGAAGCTCTCGACCGGGATGGTGACCCGCATGCGGAGGGCTGCGACGAACTCCTCGGTCTCCCGCGCCTGCGCGCCGTGCTCGCCGCGCAGCGTGAGCGGCAGGCCGACGACGATCCGCTCGGGCTGCTCCGCCTCGACGAGCTCGACGAGCCGTGTGAGGCCGGCCCCGCTACCGGCGCGCTCGACGACGCCGACCGGACGGGCCAGGGTGCCCGTCGGATCCGAGACCGCCACGCCGGTGCGAGCGGAGCCGTAGTCGAGCGCGAGCACCTTCACCGCGAGGCGATTCTACCGGGGCGCTTACGAGGCGGCCGCGAGCGAGGCTGCTTCGGCCAGCTCGGAGGGGTCGTCCATCGCCTCGCCCCAGGCGGCTGCGCCGAAGCTGGCTGCGACCGGGACGACCGTCTTGACGCCCGGCACGAGCTCGAGCGCGACAGGCTTGCGCTCCAGCTCCGCACGGAGGCGGTCCGCGACGCACAGCGCGCCCGGATAGGGCGTGTCCGGAAGGATCATCACGATCCCGCCCGCACCCCACTCCCCGACGTGATCCTTCTGGCGGACGGAGAGCCGGAAGCGGCGCGCAAGCTCGCCGCGCGCGCTCGCCGAGGTGCCTGCGCCGAAGAGGGAGTCCAGCTGCTCGACATGGTGGATGCGCACGACGACGCAGGCGAGCGGCGTCCCGGCGAGGCGCGCTGTCGCAACCTCTTTGCGGAACGCATCCGCGATCCAGGCCTCGCCGAAGGCCTCGATGACGGTGCCCCGGGTGCGCTGTGCGAGCTCCTTCACGAGCGCGTCGAGGCGCGGGTCGTCGAGGGGTGGCGCGACAGCGGTGCTGCGTCGCTCGGGAATCGTCGTGCCGTCCTCGAGGACGACCTTGACGTCAGGTGACGGTGGCTCGGCGATGGCGGTCAGGTCCGTTCCAGGCGTGGGGGCGCGCACCCACCCGGGCGATGGGGAGCGCCAATCTACTGCACCGGAAACGCCGGGGCATCCCTTGAACGGGGGACGCTATGAGTTCTTATGCAAGCGCTTCGAGGATGAGGCGCTCGGCCGTGGCGAGCGCCTCGGGCAGCTTCTCGGGGTCGCGGCCGCCTGCGCGCGCCATGCCGGCGCGGCCGCCGCCGCCGCCGCCGACGAGCGAGGCCGCCTCGCGGATGACCTTCACCGCATCGAGCCCGCGCTGCTCCAGCGTCGCGTCGAAGTTGGCGATCAGGTGGACGCGTCCGTCCTCCAGCGAGCCGAGGACGACCGCGGCGGGCGCCGCCTTCTGCTTCACGCGGTCGGACAGCTCGAGCAGCGCGTCGGCGTCCATTCCGGAGAGCTCCGCGGCGATGACCGACACGCCTCCCGCATCCTTCGCGGCGGCGACGAGCGGGCCGACGG
>JAWVDX010000279.1:0-5124 GCA_033857015.1 Gaiellaceae bacterium | reverse complement strand
GAGGAACCGCACCTGAGCCCCCGCGCGCGCCTCTAGCTGCGCCCGCTCGGGCCCATCCCCGACCAGGACGAGGGTCACGCCGGGGTTGCGCTCCAGGGCGGCGAACGCGACTTCGAGCGTCTTCTGGCGCGTGAGCCGGCCCGCGAAGACGAGCGTCGGCCCGTCGAAGCCGAGGCTCGCGCGCAGCTCCTCGCGCGGCGCCAGGTCCGGAACGGGCGGAGCCGGATTCGGCACGACCGAGACGCGCTCCGGCGCAACACCCCAGCCGATGGCCAGCTCGCGCAGGTACGCCGAGGGGCACACGACGTGCGCCGCGCGGCGCAGCTCGAAGTCGCGCGCGAGCCGCAGGGCGCGGATCCCGACACCGCCCTTCTCGGCCTGGAACGCATCCATGTCGCCGGCAAAGAGCCCGCGCCGGCGCGCCCGCTCGTACGCCGGGTCGCTCGGCAGCTTCGCGACGAAGGGCGTCCGCGCCAGCGTCGAGCCGACTGTCGAGCGACCGAGCATCGAGATCTCGTAGACGACGTCGGCCGTGCGTGCCTGCTCCATGACGACCCGCGCCACCTGCGCGTGACGGAGGCCGGGCGGGAGCGACCGCGCCACCCAGTGCACCTTGTACGGCTGCTTCGCCGGCTCGGCAGCCGCTGTCGTCACGACCTCCGCCGCGATCCCCCGCGAACGGAGCCAGCCGGCGAACTCGGGCGCGTGGCTCGCCGGACCGCCCACGTCGGGAGGCCAGATTCCGGTGACGATGAGCACCTTCACAGTCCGAGCACCTCGCCCGCCTCGTGCCGTTCGAGCTCGATCGCTGGCTCGCCACGGCCGATCTCGCCACGCTTGAGGCGGGCGAACAGCACACCCCACACGGCGGCGAACACGCAGCTCGAGGCGAGCACCGCACCTCCGGCACCCGTCGCGCCCCAGAGCGACCCGAACACGATGACGAGCGGCACGAGAGCCGCGCTCTCGATCCCGTGCGCGAGGACGCGCAGCTCCGGACGGCCGATCGTCACGGGGAAGGACTTCGCCCAGCCGACGACGAGCTGAAGCGCCGCGGCGAGGAGGATCAGCCGCGCAGCATCCGTCGCAGGTGCGTACGCGGGCTTGCCGACATGGACGACGATCCAGTGCATGGCCAGCCAGAACGGCGGCACGATCACGAGCATCGCCCCGAGCGCAACCAGTGTGTAGGTGCGCACGCCGCGGAACACCTGCTCGCGCCGCCCATGCTCCCAGTCCTTCGTCTGCTCGGCGAGCAGCACCATGCGAGCCGGCGCCGAGAGGGACGCGAACGCTCCCTGCGGAGACTGCGCCGCCTTGAAGAGGGCGACCTGCTGGATCGTCGACACAGCCCCGAGGAGCAGTGGGGAGATGAGCGCCCGTACCGAGACGACGCCGCTCGCGAGACTCGACTGGATGACGAACGTGCGGATCTCCGGCCGATCCTCGGCGAGCAGCTCCTCCTCGTCCCCCGCGAAGCGACGCAGCGCGAGCAGCCCCGCCGTCGAGACGGCGGCGGTTGCGAGGACCTGGGCGATCAGCACGCCGAGCACCGCTTGCCAGACGCCGTAGTGCGCCCCGACGGCCAGGCCGCTGAACCGCAGCACCATCGAGAAGAGCAAGAAGGCGCCGCGGATGTCGTAGCGGCTGCGCAGCATGAGCGCAGCACCGGCAACGCCCTCAGGCGCCTGCACGAACGGGATCGCAGCCCCGATGAGGAACGGGAGCGCCGTCGACCCCTTCCAGAAGAGATCGGCGAGCGGGGCGAGCGCCACAAGGACGACGGCAGCGACGAGCCCGCCGGCGAGCTTCACGGCGACGGCGATCCGGAACATGCGCCGCAGCCGTCCGAAACGCTGCTGGGCGCTGTAGCGGAACCCGAACTTGACGAGCGCCTCCTCGATCGTGAGGTCGAAGAGCGTCTGGAAGAACCCCGTCGCGGAGATCACGAGCGTCAGCACCCCGAACTCCTTCGGAGTGAGCTCCTTCAAGGAGACAATGGTGCCGAGGATGCCGAAGGCCGCAGCTCCGTAGATGCCGGCGGCAGTGGCTCCGCGCCGCCAGAGAAGCGTCGAGCGCATGCGGAAGGCCAGTATATTGGCCGCCTTGGCGCTCTCGAGCACCCCGCCGCTCGCGCCCGGCCGGCGCATGCCGATCGGCCTTGCGGCTCCGCTGCTCGTCGCCCTCCCGTTCCTGTTCCTCCACCGCGACTTCCAGCCGGGCTACGCCGTGCACGGGGTCGGGGTCGAGCTCTCCGATCTCCTCGTGCTCGCCGTGGCGGTAGGCGTTGTGCTGGCGCTGCGGCGCGACGGGCTTGCGCCGCTCCGCCCGGGCCATCCGCTCTGGATCGTGGCAGCGCTCTTCCTCGGCCTCGCGGCGCTCGCCTCCTTGTGGAGCAGCCCGGTCGGGACGCACCTCGTGACAGCGGCCAAGTACGCGGAGTACGCGGTGCTGGCGCTCGCCCTCCCGACCCTCGCGCGCCGCCGTGAGGCACTCGTCGCGCTCGCCGCCGTCCTCGTCGCGTGGAGCGGCGCCGCGACGGTCGTCGCACTCGCCCAGTTCTGCGGCGCGGACATCTTCCAGGCCTGGACGCGCTGGCACCGCCAGCCTTCCTTCCTCGGCCCGCACGACTTCGCGGCGCTCTCGGCCGGGACGCTCGGTCTCGCGCTCACCGCGTGGCTGGTCGGCGTCGCCGGCCGCGAGCGGTCGCTCGCCTGGGCCGGCGGCGTCAGCGGCGCGCTCGGGCTCGTGCTCTCGGGCGCGGTCGGAGCGGCGCTCGGGCTCGTCGGTGCGACCGCGTGGCTCCTCATCCTGGGACGCAAGCGGCTCGGCGCGCCCACCCGGCGGCTCGCCCTCGTGGCCGGCGTGACGCTCGTCACCTGCGGCGGCGTCCTCGTGCTGCGTGGCAACGACATGGAGCAGTTCCTGCGCTTCACGGGGCTCCTCCACGCGCAGGTCGACACGAGCAGGAACGTGCAGACCTACGGGCAGCGCTCGATCCTCGTCTACATCGGGCTGCGCGAGTTCCGCGCGCACCCGCTGGCCGGCGAGGGCTGGCAGCAGTCGGCCGAGCCGGAGGCGTTCGCACCCTATCTCGCCGACGCCCGCCGGCAATTCCCGAACCAGCCGCCGGAGGCATTCCCGTCGGAGCAGCATCGGTGGGGCATCCAGAATGCGTACGTGCAGGCGCTCGCCGACCTCGGGCTCATCGGCTTCGTGCTGCTCGTCGCGCTCCTGCTCGTCCCGATCCTGCTGGCGCTGCGGATCGTGATGGGGCGCCGTGGCCCCTCGGCCGGGCTCGCCCTCGCCGGCGGTTCCGTGCTCTTCGTCGTCGCCGGCACCTGGAACGCGGTCGGGCTCGTCGCGGGGATCCCGCTCGACGCGGCGCTCTGGCTCGGGATTGGCCTTGTCGCGCTTGCGCGGGAGCTGGCCGTTGCCTGACGCCTGGCCGGGAGAGCTGCGCCGCCGCGCCCCGCGGACGTCGCCGACCTACGCCGTGCGGGCGCCACTCGCGCGCTGGCTGCGGGGCGAGGCGGAGCGGATCGCCGCCGCCGGCGAGACACCGCGCATCCTCGACGTCGGCTGCGGCGTCAAGCCGTACTACCCCTTCTTCCGCGCCCAAGCGACCGCTTACGTCGGCCTCGACATGGCCGCCAATCCGAGCGCCGACGTCGTCGGCGTCGTCGAGGCGCTGCCGCTGGAGGACGCGAGCTTCGACGTCGTCCTCTGCAACCAGGTGCTCGAGCACTGCGACGATCCGGCCCAGGCGGTTCGCGAGCTCCGCCGCGTCACAGCTCCCGGCGGGCGCGTTCTCGCCTCGACGCACGGGACGCAGGTGTACCATCCCAGCCCGCATGACCTCTGGCGCTGGACGCACGCTGGCCTCGAGCGGCTGTTCGCCCAGAACGCCGACTGGGGCGCGCTGCGCGTGAGCCCGGGCTCCGGCACGACAGCCTGTATCGGGATGCTCGTCGCGACGTACCTCGACCTCGTCGCCCAGCGGGCGCACGTGCGGCGCCTCGGCTACCCGGTCGTCGCGGCGATCAACGCCGTCAGCGAAGCGATCGACAACCGGGTTCCGACGCTCCGGGAGCCGGTTGCCGGGAGCCTCATCGCCAACTTCCACGTCACCGCGGAGGTGGCCGCGTGAGCTCGACCGTCCTCGTGACCGGAGGCGGCGGGTTCATCGGCTCCAACCTCGTGCGCGCACTGCTCGAGCGCGGCGACACGGTCAGGGTTCTGGACAACTTCTCGACCGGCAACCGCGCCAACCTCGCCGGGCTCGACGTCGAGGTGATCGAGGGTGAGCTGCGCAGCTACGAGCGCGTCCACAACGCGATGCGCGCTGTCGAGGTCGTGTTCCACCTGGGCGCGCTCGGCTCGGTGCCACGCTCGGTGCAGGATCCGCTCACCTCGAGCGCAGTCAACGTGGAGGGGACGCTCAACGTGCTGCTCGCCGCGCGCGACAGCGGCGCCCGCCGCGTGGTCTACTCGTCGAGCACCTCCGTCTACGGGTCGACCCGAGAGCTGCCGACGCCAGAGAGCTCTCCGGCCGACCCGATCTCGCCGTATGGCGTCGCCAAGCTCGCGGCAGAGCGTTACTGCGTCGCCTTCAGCCGCGTCTACGAGTCCTTCGAGAGCGTCGTGCTGCGCTACTTCAACGTCTTCGGACCGCGTCAGAGCCCGCTCTCGCAGTACGCGGCTGTCGTGCCGCTCTTCATCTCGGCCATCGCCGCCGGGGAGCCGATCACGGTCCATGGCGACGGCAACCAGTCCCGCGACTTCACCTACGTCGGCAACTGCGTGGACGCCACGCTCGCCGCCGCGGAGGCGGCGGAGGCGAGTGGCCGAATCTTCAACGTCGCCGGCGGCCGACCCGCCTCTGTCAACGAGGTCGCGGACATGATCGGGGCGATCCTGGGCAAGCCGGTCGAGCGGCGGCACACGCCCGCGCGCTCCGGGGACATCCGCGACTCCTGGGCCGACCTGACCGCCGCGCGTGAGGTGCTGGGCTACGAGCCGCGCGTGAGCCTCGACGACGGCCTCCGGCTGACCGTCGAGGCGCTGCTCCAGTGACGCAGACCGCGCCCGGGTCGCCCATCCGCGTGTTGCGGGTCATCGCCC
>JAWVDX010000278.1:0-4812 GCA_033857015.1 Gaiellaceae bacterium | reverse complement strand
GATGGCGAAGCGCCACACCTCCGGCCCGCCGAAGGTCGCCGAGCCGGCCGAGCCCACGCCGGACGACTCGCCCGCGCTCGACCGCGTCGCCGGCCCCGTCGCGCCGGAGCGCTTCGCCGTCCTGCAGGCGCTGCTCGCGTACCTGCTCGCCGCGTGCGGAGAGGAGCGCGCCGCCACGATCCCCGCGTCGGAGCTCGTCACCCGCTTCCACATCCCGGAGGAGCAACTGGAGGAGCACCTCTCCCTGCTCAACCTGGTCAACTTCGGCGGTGGCTGCTACACGGTCTACGCGGAGCTGAACGGGGACACGGTGCAGGTCGACAAGGAGCTCTTCGGCGACACCTTCCGCCTCGCGCCCAGACTGACGCCGCTGGAGGCGCGGGCGATCCGCCTCGCGCTCGAGTTCGTCGGCCCGATGATCGCGGCCGACGCCCACACGCCGCTCGCCCGAGTCCGCCACAAGCTCGAGGAGACGTTCGGCCAGTTCGAGCTCGCACAGACTCCCGAGCCGCACGTCGACCGCTCCGAGGAGGATCTCGTCTCGCAGCTCGCGCAGGGGATCCGCGAGCGCCGCCTCGTCGAGCTCGAGTACCTGAAGGAGGGCGAGGAGAGCTCGTCGCAGCGGCTCGTCGAGCCCTACGCGCTCGAGCGGCGGCTGCCCCACTGGTACGTGCACACCTGGGATCGCACGAGCGGCGGCGAGCGCAGCTTCCGCCTCGATCGCATGCGGAGCGCCACGCTCACGAAGGAGAGCTTCGAGCCGCGCGAGGGCTTCGAGACCCAGGCGCTGCGCGACGCCCGGCCGGCGCGGATCTGGTACTCGCCCGCCGTCGCACGGTGGCGCCTCGAGCGCGGCGGGACGGAGCTGCTCTCCGACGGCGCGGCGGTCGGCGAGGCTGCGGTCGGCTCAACGGACTGGCTCGTCGGCGAGATCTTCTCCTACCGGGGCGAGGCGATCGTGCTCGAGCCGGAGGACCTCCGCCTGCACATCGCCGAGCGGGCGCGCCAGCTCGCCGACGACCTGGCGCTCGTCACGACAGCGCGTTAGGGAGCGCAACCGCGACCGGGAGGCGCAGCTCGAATACGGCGCCCGCGCCCGGCTCGGAGCCGACCTCGAGGGTGCCGCCGTGCGCCTCGGCGATCGAGCGGGCGATGAACAGTCCCAGCCCGGTGCCCGGCTTGGCGCCGCCGATCTTCGTCCGCCCGAACTTCTCGAAGATGAGCGCGTGGTGCTCCGGCGGGATCCCTTGCCCCTGATCCGTCACCGTGAGGAGGACGCTATCGCCCTCCGCCTCGACCGCGACGCTCACGACGCTGCCCGCCGGCGAGTACTTGACGGCGTTGTCGAGGAGGTTGCCGACCACCTGGCGAAGGCGGGCGCCGTCCCCGCGGACGAGCGGCAGCGCCGTGGCGACCTCGACCCGCAGCGTGACCTCGTCCTGGGCGACCTGGCCGGCGGCCGCCGTCTCGCGCACGAGCTCGGCGAAGTCGAGCGGAGCGAACGCGTAGGAGAACGTCCCGGCCTCGATCCGTGAGGTGTCGAGCACGTCGCCGATCAGGTCCGCGAGCCGCTGCGTCTCGTCGGCGATGAGGTCGAGGAAGGCCTCGCGCTGGTCGGGGCGGAGCTCGCGCCAGCGCTCGTGCAGCGTGCGTGCGGCCCCGATCACCGCCGCCATCGGGCTGCGCAGCTCGTGCGAGACGAGCGAGACGAAGTCGGCGCGCAGGGTGGAGAGGCGGCGCAGCTCGTCGGCGGTCGCCTTCTCCGCGCCGTAGGCCCGGATGTTCTGCACGGCGTTGGCGACGACACGGGCGAGCAGCGTGGCCAGCTCGATCTCGTCCGTCGCGAAGGCGTCCGGCTCCCTGCGGGCGACGGCCAGCACGCCGATCGGGATCGGGCCGAGTGCGAGCGGCGCCAGGACGCGCGAGTGGAGGCCGGCCTGCAGGAGGTCGTCCTCCTCCGGATTGCGGCCGTCGCGCATGTCCTCGCGGTAGATCGTCTCGCCGTCGAGCGCGCGGCGCATCAGCGCCGTCGGGTGGAAGGTGGAGCCGGGCGGCATCGTGTCGGCCCCGGCCCCGGCGACTGCGAGCACGCGCGGGTCGCCGCGCTCCTGCGCGAGGATCAGGGCGACGCGATCGAACGGGAGGAGGGCGCCGAGCTCGCGCGCGAAGGCGGCGAAGGCCAGCTCGAGGTCGAGCGAGGAGGCGAGCGCGCGGGCGCAGCGATTCGTCGCGTCGAGCAGGTCGGCGCGGCGGCCGATGCGATCGCGCAACAGCTCGGCCTCGGCGGCGCGCCCGTCGCTGCGCGCGCTCTCCTTCCGCAGGCTGCGCACGAGCCAGCCCAGGATCATCCCGGTGAGGAACAGGACGAGCCCCGGGAAGACGACGTGGTCGGCAACGAAATGGCGCTCGCCGAAGTGCTGCGCGCGGAAGGCCTCGCCGACGCTGAGCGCGACGAGGGCCGCGAGCGACGAGCCGACGGCGCCCCGCATCGCGTAGCGCACCGCGCCCTCGGCGACGACGAAGACGAGCAGCTGGCGGATCGGCGCGCCGGGCTCGAACTGGTAGATCAGGACATAGGCGGTGACCACGGCGAAGTCGAAGGCGAAGGCGAGGCTCCCGAGCACGCGCAGCGCCGGGAGGTCGAGGTCGCGCCGCGCGACGACGCCGATCGCGATCGCACCTGCGGCGGTGATCGCCGTCACGACGAACCCTGCCGTCCTCCAGGGGCCGTCCGGATACGTCGTCAGGAACCCGGCATCGACGACCGCCACGACGAGCCCGCCGAGGCGGAGCAGCGTCAGCGCGCGCTCGAGCCCGCGCCGCCAGACGAGCTCGGCGCTCACGCCACGGCCTCGCGTGCGCGGATCTGCCCGGCCGCCCAGGCTGCGTGCTCGGCGAGCAGGGGATCGTCTCCCGTCGCGAGCCCGTCGACGAGCGGCAGGTGGCGCGCGTCGCCGCTGTTGCCGAGCCCGACCAGGGCGTTGCGCTGCAGGAGGCGCCCGTCGTTGCGGGGGACGTAGAGGCGCTCGTACGCGTGCCGCAGCTCGCCGGGGTCGCGCTCGAGCCAGTCCACGAGCGAGACGACCGGCTCCGCGTCGGGCGCAGGGGCCGTGCCGGCGCGACGGCGCTCGACGCCGCGGTTCCACGGGCAGACGTCCTGGCAGATGTCGCAGCCGTAGACCACGTCGCCGAGCTGCGGGCGGAGCTCCTCGGGGATCGTCCCGGGCGACTGCGTCCAGTAGGAGAGGCAGCGGGTCGCGTCGAGGGTGCCGGGCTCGTCGAGCGCGCCGGTCGGGCAGGCGTCGATGCACAGGCGGCAGGAGCCGCAGTCCTGGTCGAGTGGCGGCGTCGACTCGAGCTCCTGGTCGCTCACGAGCGAGCCGAGCACGACCCAGGAGCCGTGCGTGCGCGTGATCACGAGCGTGTTCTTGCCGTAGAAGCCGACTCCGGCGCGCGCTGCCGCCTCGCGGTCGACGTGCTGGTTCGCGTCGACGAGGACGCGGTAGGAGCCGCCGATCCGCCGGCCGAGCTCGTCGAGGCGCGTGCGCAGCTCCGCGTAGCCGTCGCGCCAGGTGTACCGCGGCAGCCGGCCCTCCCCCACCTCCGGCTCCGGGCCCGGCGCGTAGTAGCAGAGCGCCGCCGAGACGACCGTGCGCGCACCCTCGAGGAGCGTCTCGGGATGGCACGACCGCTCCGGCTGCGCCATGGTGAAGCGCATGTCCGCGAAGAGGCCGCGGGCCTGGCGCTCGCGGATCGCCTCCTCGGTGCTCGCGTAGGCCTCGGCGGGTGCGGCTCCGACGACGTCGAGACCGAGCTCCTCCGCGATCCTGCGCAGTTCGTGGGCGGTCACCCCCGCATTGTGACTGCACGTCGCGGCTAGACTGGGCGAATGGTCACACGCGACGATGTGTTCGAAGCCTTGCGCGGCGTCGAGGACCCCGAGCTCGGCATGGACATCGTCGATCTCGGCCTCGTCTACGACGTCGAGGTGGAGGGCGCCAAGGTGACGGTGAAGCACAGCCTCACCTCGCTCGGCTGTCCCGCCGGGCCGATGATCCAGGAGAACATCCACGACACGACGAAGTCGCTCCCCGGAGTCGAAGACGTCGCGGTGGAGCTGACCTGGGACCCGCCCTGGACGCCGGAACTGATGTCCGAGGATGCGAAATTCATCCTCGGCTTCGGCTGATCTCGCCGGCCGAAGAAGGCAGCGCAGCAGTCGAGCGCGCCACATACAGCCCCCCGAGAGCGACGCGGCTCGACTGCTGCTACAGGGCTTGTATCCCTTTCGACGCCGGAGTGCAACCCGCTCCCTGAAGCGAGGCGGTGCTGCTGCCTGGAGGTACCGCTCGGAGCCCTAGCTGGGCGAGCCGAGGAGGCGGACTTCCTCGCGCCGCTCGCGTGCGAAGAAGTGGATTCCGTCGACGAAGCGCACCCAGTTGCAGCGGGTGCACATGACGAGCGTGTGCGTGCGCGCGCTGTCCGCGAGGTAGCGCACACCGCGTAGGAGGTCGCCGTTCGAGACGCCGGTCGCGGCGACGATCACCTCGCCCGGAGCCAGGTCGTCCGTGGTGAAGATCCGCTCCAGATCCTCGATGCCGGCCTCCTTGGCATTCTCGATCTCGCGCCGGGAGATCGGCCAGAGCTGCGCCTGCAGCTCGCCGCCGAGACAGCGCAGCGCGGCGGCGGAGAGCACCGCCTGCCGCGTGCCGCCGATGCCGATCGCAAGGTGGTCGTTTGTCCCGCGGATAGCCGCCGAGATCGTGGCGGTGACGTCGCCGTCCTGCACGAGCTTGATGCGGGCGCCCGTCT
>JAWVDX010000277.1:0-4906 GCA_033857015.1 Gaiellaceae bacterium | reverse complement strand
GACGGCGGCTTCGTCTGTGTGTCGGCGCTCGCGCTCGCCGAGGGCGCGCCGCCCGCGCACGAGCGCCCCGCCACGCTGCGCCTCCGCGTCGGCGACGAGCCCGGGCTCGACGCGCTCGCCGAGTCGCTCGCCCTCGCCGGCTACGAGCGCGTCGACCAGGTGGCCGAGCGCGGTCCGTTCGCCGTGCGCGGCGGGCTCGTCGACGTCTTCCCGACGACGGGACGCGAGCCGCTGCGCATCGAGCTCTTCGGCGACGAGGTCGAGGGGATCCGTGCCTTCTCGCCCTTCACCCAGCGCGCGCTCCACCCGGTCGACGACGCGCTGATCTACCCCGCTGCGGAGCGCCGCCTCGACCTCGCTGAGCCGACCCTCCCGGACGACGGCGAGCAGCGCGCCGCGACGAAGCTCGTCCGCCTGCTCGACGGCGCCCCCGACCTCGTCTGGCGGGCCGACGAGGTCCGTGCCGTCTGGAACGAGGAGTCCTACGACGACATCCCGTTCGCGGGCGCGACCGAGCTCGACCCGCTCCCCTCCGGCCAGCCCTTCGCCTTCGAGGCGCAACGCCCAGCGCTCGCCGCGCGTGGCCTCGCCGAGGCCGAGAAGGAGCTGGAGGGCTTCGTGCGCAGCGGCAACCGCGTCGTGGTCGCATTCCCGCACCGCGGCGAGGCGTTGCGCACCCAGAACCTGCTGCGCAAGCTCCATGCGGAGCTGCTCGAGGACGGCGCCCCGCTCCCGCGCGACGCCGGCCTCCTCTTCGCCGTCGCCCCGGCCCGCCGCGGCTTCGTCTGGCGCGAGCTCGGCCTCGTCCTACTCCCGGACAGCCAGGTCTTCCGCAAGCGCGCGCCGAGGGGACAGGCCCGCCTCGGCCGGGCGCTGCAGTCCTTCGCGGAGCTCCGGGTCGGGGACTTCGTCGTCCACGAGGACCACGGCGTCGGCAAGCTCCTCGGCTTCGAGACGAAGGAGGTCGCCGGCGTCACGCGCGACTACCTGCTCGTCGCGTTCAAGGGCGAGGACCGGCTCTACGTCCCCCACGAGCAGCTCGGCAAGCTCTCCCGCTACGTCGGCGCGGACGCGAAGGCGCCCGCGCTCTCGAAGCTCGGCGGCAAGGCGTGGCAGCTCATCAAGGCGCGCGCCCGCGAAAGCGTTCAAGAGCTCGCCGGCGACCTCATCGCCCTCTATGCGCAGCGCCAGCAGGCGGAGGGCATCGCCTACGAGCTCGACAACGAGTGGCTGGAGCGGCTCGAGGCGGACTTCCCGTTCCGCGAGACGCCCGACCAGGCGGCCGCGATCGAGGCCGTCAAGGAGGATCTCGAGTCGTCCCGCCCGATGGACCGCCTCGTCTGCGGCGACGTCGGCTTCGGCAAGACGGAAGTGGCGGTGCGCGCGGCCTTCGCCGTCGCGGTGAACGGGCGCCAGGCTCTCGTCCTCGCCCCGACGACGATCCTCGCGCAGCAGCACTGGAGCACCTTCCGCGACCGCTACCGCGACTTCCCCGTACGCGTCGAGATGGTCTCCCGCTTCCGCAAGCCCGCCGAGATCAAAGCGGTGCTCGCCGACTTCCAGGCCGGGAAGGTGGACGTCCTCATCGGAACGCATCGGATCCTCTCGCGCGACGTCGTCCCGAAGCAGCTCGGCCTCGTGGTCGTGGACGAGGAGCAGCGCTTCGGCGTCGCGCAGAAGGAGCTGCTCAAGAGCCTGCGCCTCGAGGTCGACGTGCTCACGCTCTCGGCCACGCCGATCCCGCGGACGCTGCACATGTCCCTCGCCGGCCTGCGCGACATCTCCACGATCGAGACGCCCCCGGAAGGGCGCCGGCCGATCCGCACCCACGTCGGCGAGCTGGACGAGGAGCTCATCAAGACGGCGCTCGAGCGCGAGCACGCCCGCGGCGGCCAGTCCTTCTACCTGCACAACCGCGTCGAGACGATCGAGCAGGCCACGGAGAAGCTCCAGCAGCTCTGCCCGGAGCTGCGCATCACGCACGCGCACGGCCAGATGGGCGAGCGCGAGCTCGAGGAGAAGATGATGGGCTTCCTGAGCGGCGACTCGGATGTGCTCGTCGCAACGACGATCATCGAGTCCGGCCTCGACATCCCGCAGGCGAACACGCTCATCGTGGAGCGGGCCGACACGCTCGGGCTCGCTCAGCTCTACCAGATACGCGGCCGCGTCGGCCGCTCGGACGCCGTCGCGCACGCCTACCTCTTCTATCCCGCCGCGTCGGAGCTCTCGCCCGAGGCCCGCGCCCGCCTCGCCACGCTCGCCGACCACACCGAGCTCGGCGCCGGCTTCGCGATCGCGATGCGCGACCTCGAGATCCGCGGCGCCGGCGAGCTGCTCGGCGCGGAGCAGTCCGGCCACGTCGCGGCGGTCGGCTTCGAGCTCTACGTCGAGCTCCTGAACGAGGCGGTCGCCGAGCTCTCCGGCCAGCGCCGCATCCTCGCCCGGCCGGTGCGCGTGGACGCGCGCGTCGACGCCTACGTCCCGGCCGCGTACATCGCGAGCGAGGCGCTCAAGATCGACCTGCACCGCCGCATCGCCCTCGCCGAGTCGGAGGACGAGCTCCGCGAGCTGCGCGTCTCGGTCGAGGATCGCTTCGGCCCGCTCCCCGAGCCGGTCGAGCACCTGTTCTCCATCCAGGAGGCCAAGCACCGGCTCGCCGACCTCGGCGCGGACTACCTCGTGTTCCGCGGCGGGCGCGCAACGATCGGCCCGCTCGTGCTCGGCTCGGAGGAGGTGCGCGACCTGCGCGCCACGATCGACACCGCGGTCTACGCCAGCGCGCAGCGGGAAGTGTCCCTCCGCGACGACTCCTTCCAGGCGGCTCTGCGGCTCGTCGATGCTATAGTCGCCGCGCGCCAGGCCGCATGAGCGTCCTCGGTGCTTGACCCTATGACGCTCCGCATCCTCGCCGCCACGACGCTCTCGCTCGCCGCCCTCACAGCGGCCGGCTGCGGGAGCAGTGCCAAGCTCGCCAAGAGCGATATCGCCGTCGTCTGCGGGGAGCACGTGACGCAGAGCCAGTTCGCCCAGCTCCTCAAGCAGCAGAAGGCCCAGCTGGGCGGCAAGCTGCCGAAGATCGGGACGACGCAGTACGAGCAGATGAAGCAGCAGCTCGTCACGATCCTCACGCAGAAGGCGGCCTACCAGCACAAGGCGGACCAGCTCGGGATCAAGGTCACCGACAAGGAAGTCAACGCCCAGCTCGACCAGATCATCGCCCAGCAGGCGCAGGGCAAGAAGGCCACCTTCCTCAAGCAGATCGCCAAGAGCGGCCTGACCGAGAAGGACGCCTTCGACATCGTCAAGTTCAACCTCGTCGAGCAGAAGCTGAAGACGAAGATCACCGACGGCGTCAAGGTGACCGACAAGGACGTCAAGGACTACTTCGACAAGAACAAGGCCCAGTTCGCCCAGAAGGAGCAGCGCTCGGTCGCGCACATCCTGGTCAAGACCAAGGCGCTGGCGGACAAGATCGAGACGCAGCTGAAGGCCGGCGAGGACTTCGCGAAGCTCGCCAAGAAGTACTCGACCGACACGCAGTCGGCGCAGGCCGGAGGCGCGCTGACGGACGTGAAGGGCTCCTTCGTCCCCGAGTTCGAGAAGGTCGCGTTCAGCCTCAAGACCGGCGCTGTCTCAGCGCCGACGAAGTCGCAGTTCGGCTACCACATCATCAAGGCGCTCGGCCCGATCCAGCCGGCGCACCCGGCCAACTTCACGCAGGTCAAGGCGCAGATCAAGTCGACGCTTCTGACCCAGCGGCAGCCGGCGGCGATCACCAAGTGGGTCAACGACGTGAAGAAGGAGTGCCTGGACAAGGCGAAGTACGACCCCCGGTTCAAGCCTCCCGTCGTCACCACGCCGGTGACGCCAGCCGTCACCAAGACGTAGCGGCATGACAAGCGAGGCCCTGCTCGAGCTGCAGGCGCTCGCCGTGCGCCTGCGTCGCGACTGCCCCTGGGATCGCGAGCAGACGGCCAAGACGATCGTCCCGCACACGATCGAAGAGGCCTACGAGGTGGCGGACGCGGCCCTGCGGGACGACGACGCCAAGCTCCTCGACGAGCTCGGCGACCTCCTCTTCCAGGTCGTGTTCCTCGCGCTGCTGCTCGAGGAGCGCGGCGCCGGCGACCTCGAACAGGTGGCGCGCGAGATCCATGCCAAGCTGGTGCGGCGCCACCCGCACGTCTTCGGCGCGGTCGAGGCCGAGACGGCGGGCCGCGTCCGGCAGAACTGGGAGCAGATCAAGGTCGACCAGGAGGGCCGTGAGGGCATCTTCCACGACGTCCCGGAGACGCTCCCGGCGCTGCTCCTCGCGCGCAAGGCGCAGCGCCGCGCGGCGGCGGTCGGCTTCGACTGGCCCGACAGCGCCGGCCCGCTCGCCAAGGTCGAGGAGGAGCTCCAGGAGCTGCGCGCCGAGGTCGGCCGCGCCGGGGAGCCCGCGCCCGAGAGCGAGCCCGACGGACGGGTCGTCGACGAGCTCGGCGACATCCTCTTCAGCGCGGTGGGCGCCGCGATCAAGCTGAACGTCGATCCGGAGCTGGCCCTGCGCCGGACGACCCAGCGCTGGATCGAGCGGGTCGAGCAGGCGGAGCAGCTCGCCGCCGCGAGCGGCGAGGAGTGGCGCTCGCTCGACCTCGAAGCGCAGGACCGCTACTACGACCAGGCCAAGAGCACGAAGGAGAGCCCGCGATGACGAGCCCGATCAAGAACGTCCACGCCCGCCAGATCCTCGACTCGCGGGGCAATCCGACCGTCGAGGTCGAGATCACGCTCGAGTCGGGCGCATTTGGTCGGGCTGCGGTTCCTTCGGGCGCCTCGACGGGAGCGTTCGAGGCCGTCGAGCTCCGGGACGGCGACAAGGCCGACTACCTCGGCAAGAGCGTGCACAGAGCGGTCGACAACG
>JAWVDX010000276.1:0-5672 GCA_033857015.1 Gaiellaceae bacterium | reverse complement strand
GGCCGAAGCAGAGCTGTCCTCGGGCGACCGCAGCGCCGAGGAGCTGCCGCCAGCGAAGCGCCGGCCTGCCGAACTGGATGACGCCGGTCGCAGCGGTAGCCCAGGCGCCGACACCCGCGGCGATCTCCTCCCCGAGCTGCTCCGAGCCGAGCGCCCGGCCGTCGAGCGCGTCGAGCAGCGCCTGGAGAATCGCCTCGGCTTGCTCGCGGCGGAGGCCGAACGGCTCGAGGCGCCGCTCGTCGTGCCACCACGGCTCGACCGTGTTCGACGCGGCGATCCAGAGCGGCAGGTCGTCTGCGCCGTGCAAGTGCAGCGTCCCGCGGAGGCTCCAGGTCTTGACGAGCTCGCGGCGCTCCCAGAGCGCGGCGAGCGTGTCGTCGCGCGTCCATCCGTCCCCGCGCATACCGAGCGCGAGCTCGGCGGCTAGCTGGACCTGCGCCTGGACGCCACAGACCGCCGAGGCGACTTCGACGAGCCGACCGTCCCGCGCGAGCAGTCGGCTGCGCTCGAGCCTGCGGCCGATCACCTGCTCCCACGTGAGCGAGCGCACGGGGACGGAGGCTAGTCGCTTGCGGCCGATTTGCGCATCCCCGCGTCCGAGCTGGAACACTCCGACCCAGGCCAGCCAACCAAAGGGAGCGAACCATGTACGCAACCGTTCGGAGCTACAGCGGGAGCCCAGGCCTCGTCGATGCGCTCGTCGAGAACGAGGACAGCGTCCGGAGCCTGATCGGCGGCATCGACGGGTTCGACGCCTACTACCTGATCCGCACCTCGGCCGGCGAAGCCGTCTCGATCAGCGTCTACGAGGACGAGGCCGGGACAGAGGCATCCAACCAGGCCGCCAGAGAGTGGATCGGGGAGAACCTTCCGGACATGGCAGTCGGCCCGCCCCAGGTGCTGGCGGGCGACGTCGTCATCGCCTTCTAGCTTCTAGGGCTCGAGCGCAAACGCGGCCACGGGGTGGCCGAGGAGGACGCCGATCTCCGCGGGCGGCACGGGCCGTGCGAAGTAGAAGCCCTGGCCGAAGTCGCAGCCCAGCCGCTTGAGGGCCAGGAACTGGTGGTGATCCTCGATGCCCTCCGCGACGGTGACGAGCTTGAGGCCCTCGCCCATCCGCACGATCGTGCGCACGAGCTCCGACTCGCGCGAGGAGTCCGCGCCCATCTGCATCACGAACGAGCGGTCGATCTTCAGGATGTCGACCGGGAACTGGTGCAGGTAGCCGAGCGAGGAGTAGCCCGTGCCGAAGTCGTCGAGCGCGAGCTGCACGCCCGTCTCCTTGAGCCGCTGCAGCGTCGTCAGGTTCTCGACGCTGTGCTCGAGGAGGACGCTCTCCGTCATCTCCAGCACGAGGGTGGACGGATCGATGCCGGTGCGCTCGAGCGCGCCCTCGACGTCCTCCACGAAGCCGGGCTGGCGGAGCTGCACCGCCGAGATGTTCACGCTCATCGTGAGCGGCCCCTCGCGCTGCCACTCCACGGCCTGGCGGCACGCTTCCTCGAGCAGCCACTGGCCGAGCGGGCGGATCAGCCCGGTCTCCTCGGCGAGCGGGATGAAGTCGTTCGGCGGGACGAGGCCGCGCTCCGGATGCTGCCAGCGCACGAGCGCCTCGACTCCGGTGATCGTGCCGGAGGTAAGCGAGAGCAGCGGCTGGTAGTGGAGGACGAACTGCTCCTGCTCGAGCGCATCGCGGAGGTCGGAGCTCACCTGGAGCCGCTCTACGAGGTCGGAGTGCATCCCCGGGTCGTAGCACTCGTAGCCGCAGCGCGAGCCCTTCGCGCGGTACATCGCGAGATCGGCGTTGCGCAGGAGCTGGTCGACGTCCTCGACGTCGCGGTTCGTCGCGATCCCGATGCTGCCGCGCACGTGCAGCTCCTTGCCGTCTACCTTGAACGGGTCGGCGAACGCCTCCGTGATGCGCTCCGCCAGCTTGACGGGCTCGGTGTCGTTTGCGATGTCCTCGATGAGGAGCGCGAACTCGTCGCCGCCGAGGCGCGCCACCGTGTCCTCGGCGCGGGCGCAGATGCGCAGGCGGGCGGCCGCGGCCACGAGCAGCTGGTCGCCGGCTGCGTGCCCGAGGCTGTCGTTGACCTCCTTGAAGCCGTCCAGGTCGAGGAAGAGGACGGCGATCTCGCGCAAGCCGCGCCGCTGCAGGACGCTGTGCACGCGCTCCTTGAAGAGCGCGCGGTTCGCGAGGCCCGTGAGTGAGTCGTGGAACGCCTCGTGCACGAGCTGATCCTCGAGTGCCTTCCGCTCGCTGATGTCGCGCGTGTTCAGGACGAGACCGCCGACGTGCGGGTTCTCGCGCAGGTTCGTGATCGTGATCTCCGCAAGGCAGGCGCGGCCGTCGCTGTGCTTGACGGGCAGCTCGACGACGCGCGTCCGGCCGGCCTCGCCCGCCGCGTGCCAGAGCCCTTCGAGGAGCTGCACCTCGTGGGGCGTGTCCAGCAGCTCGCCGATGCGCAGACCGACGAGCGCCTCCGGCTCGTAGCCGAACACGCGCTGGATCGAGTCGCTCTGGTAGAGGATCGTCCCGTCCAGGTCGACGACGGTCACGACGTCGGAGCTGTGCTGGACGAGGGCGTGGAAGCGCTGCTCGCTGGCGCGCAGCTCCGTGGTGCGCTCGACGACCCGCGACTCGAGGTGCTTCGTCAGGCCGAGGTTCTCGCGCAGCGTCAGCACCTGCCGCACCACCATCGCGACGATCAGGAACGTGCGCGCCCAGAAGACGAAGCCCGAGCCGTAGCCGTGCCGGACGTACTCGACGGACGTCGTGAGGATGGCGAGCCCGACTGCCGCGTACGGGAGCAGGAGGCCGAGCGGGCGCGTCGCCTCGATGCCCTCCGCCGGCGCGAGCGACTCACCGCTGCGGTGCCCGATCGCGGCGAGCGCCACGAGCACGTAGCCGACGAACCAGCCGGTGTCGAGCAGGCCCGGCGCGTACGACCCCGTAGCGGTCGTGTAGGCGAAGCCGCTGTCCGAGACGGCCATCGCGAACAGGCCCGCCGTCAGCAGGCGCAACGGCGTCGCCGCCCGGCGGTGTGCCTGTCGGGCGCGCAGCAGGACGTGGAGGGCGATGGTGATGACGATGACGTCGCCGATCGGATAGGCGAGCGTGATCACCGCCGCCAGGGTCGCGTCGCGGTTCGCCTTGTAGACCGGGTCGAGGATCGTGACCCAGCTCGTGACGAGCAGGGCGGCCGCGATCATGAAGCCGTCGATCAGTGTCCGCAGGCGCCCGGAGATGGTGGTCAGCCCGATCGGCACGCTCGCGAGGGCGGCGATCGCGAAGACGATGCTGCTGAGGTAGCCGACATCCGCGAGCGACGGCAGCGGGATCTCGCGATGGAGGTGGAAGTCGTACCAGGGCCAGAGCAGCTGGCCGGCGCCCCACCAGAGTGAGGACACGGAGAGCAGCGCCCAGAACGTGCGCGAGCGTCCCGATTCCCGGCGAGCGGTCAGCGCACAGGCGAGGGCAGCGCCGAGCGCGGCGGCTGCCAGGCCGAAGTCCGACACGACGGTCGAGACCGTCTCGCCCCCGAACCCGAAGCCGAGGACGAGCAGCCAGGCACCGACGATCCCGGTGAGGATCACAGCGGGTAGGCGGAAGCGGGGGGAAGGGGACGCCGCAGGCATCGAGTTCCCAGTATCGAGGGAGATTGCCTCGGGGCAGCCCTCCCAAAAGGGGATCAGTGCCACCCTTCCGGGGGATGTTAGGTCGCCGGGTTCTTTGGCTAGCTGGAAGAGCCCCCGCACCACGCGTGGGCTGCGGCAACAACCTCCTATGCGAATCCCAACGCGGCTCGAGTATCCGACTCAGCGCAGCTTGCCGGCCCAGTGGCCCGCCGCGCTCTCTCCGGCTGCCCTCGCAGCCGTCGACGCCGGGACCCCGTACCTGCTGTGCGACCTGGACACGGTGCGCGAGCGCTACGAGCGTCTGGCGCGTTGCCTCCCTGGGGTCACGACGTACTACGCGCTCAAGTGCAACCCGTCGCCGGAGATCATCCAGACGCTCGCCGGGCTCGGCTCCTCGTTCGAGGTCGCCTCCTACGGCGAGCTGGAGCTGCTCACCGGCCTCGGGGTAGACGCTGCTGGCGCGCTCTACAGCAACACCGTGAAGCCGCCGTCGCACGTGAGGGCCGCGGCGGAGGCCGGCGTCTGGCGCTTCGCCTTCGACTCCGAGGGCGAGCTGCACAAGATCGCGGAGCACGCGCCCGGGTCGGCCGTCTTCGTCCGCCTGCGCGTCGACGACAGCACGAGCATCTTCCCGCTCTCCCGGAAGTTCGGCGCGGAGGCGGAGGATGCCCGCGCGCTGCTCCTCCTTGCGCGCAGCCTCGGGCTGCAGCCCCACGGCGTCACGTTCCACGTCGGCTCGCAGTGCACCGCGCCGAACGCGTGGCGGCAGGCGATCGCTGCGGCCGGCCGGCTCATGGCACGGCTCGCCGACGACGACATCGAGCTCGAGATGCTCAACCTGAGCGGCGGCTTCCCCGCCCGCTACGTCGAGCAGGTGCCCCCGATCGAGACGATCGGGGAGACCATCGTCGCCGCCCTCGACGACCTCCTCCCGTACGTGCCGCCCCATCTCGCCGTCGAGCCGGGGCGCTATCTCGTCGCCGAGAGCGCCGTGCTCGTCGCGAGCGTCCTCGGTCGCGAGGTGCGCGCGGGTGAGAACTGGCTCTACCTCGACGTAGGTGCCTACAACGGGCTCATCGAGACGCACCAGAGCGCGAACCAGTGGCTCTTCCCGCTGTGGAGCTCGCTCGAGGACCATGCCCATCAGCCGCACGAGCCGTTCACGATCACCGGCCCGACCTGCGACAGCTCGGACACGATGTTCTACGGCGCCGCGCTCCCGTCCGGGATCGACGTCGACGACCAGATCTACATCGGCTCCGCGGGTGCCTACACGATCAGCTACGCGTCGAGCTTCAACGGCTTCCCGCCGCCGTTCCCGCTCTTCGTGGGTGGCTGAGTCCGGCTCGGAGCGACCGTGGATCGACGTCTGAGGGGCTTCCTCGCCGCAGGGCTCGTCGACTCCTTCGCCTTCGCCTTCGGGTGGACGGTCTTCGTCCTGCTGGTCGTGGCGGAGGATGGATTCCGTGTGGCGGCGCTGTGCAACGGTGCGCTCCTCGTCGGTGCCGCGCTGTCGGCGCCGGTGACCGAGCGACTCGCCGCGCTGCTCGACGGGCGCTCGCTGATCCGCGCAACCGCGCTCTTCGAAGGGGCGCTCAGGATCGGCATCTTCGTGGCGCTTCTCCAGCACGCTCCGGTCGCGTTGCTCGCGGTCGGCGTGCTGCTCATGAGCACCACCGCCTGGTGCGGGTTCGCTGCGATGCGCGCCGAGGCCGCGTCGGCCGGAGGCGGTGTGGTCGCGCTCACCTGGTACGCGGTCGGGATCGGCTCGATCGAGGCCGCGGGCACCGCCTGCGGAGCGCTGCTGCTCACGGGCTCGGGACGGGTGCTGACGGGCACGACGCTCTGGGTGGTCGTCGGGCTGTACGCCGCCAGCCTGGTGCCGACGCTGCTCGTCGCGCGCTACGCGTTGCGGCCGCGTGCGGCGCGTGCGCGGGCGCTGCTCGCACCGGTGCGCCGGCTCGCGCGGCCGCTCGCCGGCGGCTTCGGCGTGATGCTCGTCGGCTCCGGTCTGACGCTCCTCGCGGTTCCGC
>JAWVDX010000275.1:0-3922 GCA_033857015.1 Gaiellaceae bacterium | reverse complement strand
GGCAACCGCTCCTCCGGGCGGATGGGCGTCGAGATCGCAGCCGAGGCTCAGCGCCGCGGCGCGACCGTCACGCTCGTCGCCGCAAATCTCGCAGTGCCGGCCCCGAGCGGGGTGGAGGTCGTCGGTGCGAGCACTGCGGCTGCCGTCGAGTCCGAGATCGTGGCGCGTGCGGGGACAGCGGACGTGCTCGTCATGGCGGCCGCGATCGCCGACTACCGGCCGACTGCTGCGCTCGCGGAGAAGCGTCCCAAGGACGCCGAGCGCTGGACGGTCGAGCTCGAGCCGACCCGGGACGTCCTCCTCGCCGTGGCCGATGCCCTGCCACGCAACGGTCAGGTGCGCGTCGCCTTCGGCGCGGAGCTGGGTGCGGAGGGCCTCGAGCGCAAGCGCCGCATGCTCGCCGACAAGAGCGTCGATCTCGTCGTCTTCAACGACGTGTCCCGAACGGACATCGGCTTCGACAGCGACGAGAACGAGGTCGTCCTCGTCAGCACGGAGGGTGAGCGCACGGTGCCGAAGGCAGCGAAGCGCGTGGTCGCCGGCGCGGTGCTCGACGAGGTCGAGCGGCTCCTCCGACAGCGGTGAGCGCCTCCGAGGCCGTCGTGATGGCGGCCGGCGAAGGCCGGCGGCTGCGGCCGCTGACCGAGCGCTACGCGAAGCCCGTCCTGCCGATCGACGGCGAGCCGGTGCTCGCGACGCTGCTCCACGCTCTCGCCGCCGCCGGCATCGAGCGAGTCTGGCTCGTCACCGGCTATCTGGCCCGCCAGGTCGAGTCGCTCGCGGGCGACGGCAGCGCGTTCGGCCTCGAGGTGCGGATCGTGAGCCAGCCGCGCCCCGACGGTTCCGCGGACGCCGTGCGCCGCGCCCTCGACGCCGGCGCAGTGCCGCCGTTCGTCGTGAGTGCTGCGGACACGCGCTTCGCCGCCGGTGATCTGACCCGCTTCCTGGCCGCCGCTCGCGAGGCGGACGGCGCGCTCGCGATCCGCCGCGACCCGCCGCCTCCGCCGGGCGCGACCGTGGACGTCGCGGCGGGTCGGGTCGTGAACGTCCTCGGCGGCGCTCCGGAGAGCCCCTTCGGCGGCGCCCCGCTCTGGGCCTTCGGCCCGGCGGCGGCGGCGCACCTCGACGAGCTGCCCGGCCCGCCCTACGAGCTCGCGGTCGCGCTCCAGCGCGCGGTCGATGGGGGCCTCGCGATCGCCGCGCCGGAGGTCGGCCCGACTCGTGACCTGACCACGCCGTTCGACCTCCTGGAGGAGAACTTCCCGTACCTGCGCGGGCTCCCCAGTTGACGTATCGGCTTCACTGGGAAGGAGGCGGTGATGCGATGAGCGAGACGTACGACCTCTTCCAGAAGGGACGCAAGCAGCTCGCGGACGGCATGGCCGCCCAGGCCACCGTGTCGCTCGAGAAGGCAAAGCGCCGGGAGCCGGACAAGGCCTCGATCCGCGAGGCGCTCGGCATCGCCTACTTCCGGCTGCAGCGCTGGAACGAGGCCGAGGCGGAGTTCCGGGCGATCCTCGAGCGCGAGCCCACCGACCACTATGCGCACTACGCGCTCGGGCGCAGCCTCGAGAAGCAGGGCCGCCAGCACGAGGCGAACGGCGAGTACAAGCTGGCAAGCGCGCTGCGCCCGCAGAGCGAGCAGTACCGCGAGCGGATCCTCGATCTCGAGCCGCCGGAGGACCCGTCCTAGCGGACTAGTCGCGGGTCAGCGGCAGCACCTCGTAGATCGCAGTGGTGCGCCCCTGGGCGCTTCCATCCTCCGCAGTTCGGCATAGTCCGGGGCGCCGTGAGAGCTGTCGTACAACGGGTAGCCGAGGCACGCGTCTCCGGCGGCGGCGCGCCGCTCGGCGCGGTGATGGACGGGCTCTGCGTCCTCCTGGGCGTGGCCGGAACGGACACCGAGGAGCAGGCGGTGAAGATGGCGGGCCGCCTCACGCGGCTGCGGATCTTCCCCGACGAGGAGGGCCGGTTCGACCGCAGCGTCCTCGACACGCGCGGGGCGATCCTGCTCGTGAGCCAGTTCACGCTCATCGCGGAGACGGCGCGGGGGAACCGGCCTAGCTTCTCGGAGGCGGCGCGCCCCGAACAGGCGGAGCCGCTCTACGAGCGGGTCGCCGCGGAGTTGCGTGCGCTTGGCGTGCCGGTCGAGACCGGGCGGTTCGGTGCGCACATGCAGATCGAGCTCGTCAACGACGGGCCCGTCACGATCGTGTTGGATCTCTAGCGATGCAGCTCGCGCTCAAGATCCGTCCGCAGCAGAGCACGCAGTACGGGCAGCTGACCGAGCGGCTCGCCTCGCCGGAGCTGCGCGCGTGCCCGCTCGGCGCGGCGCTCGGTGACGTGCGAGAGGAGCGCTTCGGCGGCCGGCCCTACCTCGTCGCCGAGGTCGCCGACGTAGAGTTGGACGTCGCGCTCCTCTCCCGGCTCGCCTGCGTCTCGGAGCTCTTCGAGCTCTTCGACGGCCCGCTCTTGCGCCCGATCGAGCGCGACTTCCAGCCGCTCGTCCCGATCGAGATGGCCGAGGCGCGGCGCTACAAGGGCAAGACGAGCGACGTCTTCAGCCATCTGCTCCTCAACCTGGCGCTGTTCGCGGGCGCGTTCGCGGGACGCTGCACCGAGCGGTTGCGGGTCCTCGACCCGCTCTGCGGCGGCGGGACGACCCTCTTCCTCGCGCTCGCGCACGGCCACGACGCGCTCGGCATCGAGCAGGTGCGCAGCGACGCGGAGAGCACGGCGCTCTTCGTGCGCGGGTACTTCAAGGAGGAGCGAATCCCCTTCAAGGAGGTCAAGGAGCGCACCACTGCGGGCGCGCGCTGGCGCTTCGAGGCGGGCCCGCGCCAGAGCCAGCGCCTGCTCGCGATCATGCAAGGCGACGCGCGCGAGGCGCCCGCGCACCTCCACGGCCTCCCTGGCGGAGCGCGCGTGCACGCGATCGCCGGCGACCTGCCCTACGGGATCCAGCACGACGGGGAGGTGACTGCGCTCCTGAGCGAGGCGCTCCCCGCCTGGCGCACCGTTCTCGCCCCGGGCGGCGCGGTCGCGCTCGCGTGGAACGCGACCCGTCTCCCGCGCGCGAAGATCGAGCAGCTCGTGACCGCCGCCGGCCTCGAGGTGCGCAACGACGGCCCGTATGCCGACCTGGAGCACCGCGTCGACCGGGTCATCAAGCAGCGCGACGTCCTCGTAGCCGTTGCGCCGTAGCTCCCACGCAAGCCCCCAACTGCCCTGCTATCCTGCAAACACCGCATTTCGAGCTGTACCGAAATGGGCGCGCCTGCGCCCCTTTTTTTTGAGGTGACATGGCCCAGACGAGCACGCATACGAAGGAACGAGAGCTTCAGCGGACGATTACCGCCGAGGTCGAGCGCGGCGTGCCCGGCATCGAGGTGCTGGCCGTCGAGCTCCTTTCTCCGACCCGCTTCTGCGTCTATGTCGACCACGCGAACGGGGTCGATCACGGCCTCTGCGCGAACGTCACTGAGCTGCTGCGCGGCTACCTCGACCTGTACACGGTGGACGTCTCGTCCCCGGGGCTCGAGCGGCCGCTGCGCAAGCCCGCACACTTCCGCAACGCGGTCGGGCGGCGCGTCGCGCTGCGCACCGACGGAGAGATCGGCGGCCGCCGCAGGTTCCGCGGGCAGGTCGTCGCGGCAGGCGAGCGGACTTTCAGGCTCGCCACCGAGGCTGACGAAGTTGACATCCCGTACGACGCGGTCGTGCGGGGCAATCTGATCGACGAGGGGTAGCGCAATGAGCCAAGAGATCATCGAGGGGATTCGCGAGATCGAGCGCGAGAAGGGCATCGAGAGCGGCACGCTGGTCGCGGCACTCGAGGACGCCTTGCGTGCCGCGTACAAGAAGACCCCTGACGCGTCGCGGCACGCCGCGGTCGAGCTCGACGACGAGGGAGACTTCCGGG
>JAWVDX010000274.1:0-3483 GCA_033857015.1 Gaiellaceae bacterium | reverse complement strand
GGAGCAGCAGGCGCTCGCGCGCTTCACGAACGACGACGGCGATCACGTCGGCGTCACCGCGAGCCAGCAAGCGCAGTAGGAAGTGGCCTGCCCGGCGACGTCCGCCGGCTTCTGGCGCGCTACTACGCGGCGCCAGGAACCACGCTCGCCCGCGACCCAGGCGACCCAGCCTGGGCACGCGCCCGAGCGCGGCCCGCGGCTTGGTACTAGCGCCTCAGAATTCCGGCAACGCCACCGGGTAGGCCACTAGTGCAGATCCTCTTCGTCGCCGACGTCTTCGGCGTGCCGGGCCGCCGCGCCGTCGAGGAGCGGCTGCCGGGGCTCATCGCCGAGCACGCTGTCGACTTCTGCATCGTCAACGGGGAGAACATCGCCGACGGCGCCGGCATCACGCCCAAGCTGGCCGAGCGCCTGCTCGCCGCCGGGGCCGACGTCGTCACGCTCGGGAACCACGTCTGGCGGCGCGGCGAGATCGGCGGCTACCTGGACGCGGCGGAGCGGGTCATCCGCCCCGCCAACATGGCTGCCGCGAGCCCGGGCAAGGGTCTTGCCGTGGCGCCGGCCCGCGACGGGACGCCGGTCGCCGTCCTCAACCTGATGGGGACCGTCTTCCTGGACGTCGCGACCGGGCCGTTCGAGGTCGTGGACGCGCTCGTCGACGAGGCGCGTGCCCGGGCGGCCCACGTCGTCGTCGACTTCCACGCCGAGGCGACCAGCGAGAAGATCGCTCTCACCCGCTGGCTCGACGGTCGCGTCACCGCCGTCATCGGGACGCACACGCACGTCCAGACGAACGACGCGCGCGTCCTCCCCGGCGGGACCGCGGCGATCACGGACGCGGGCATGACCGGCCCGCACGACTCGGTGATCGGAGTCAAGGCGGAGCTGGCGATCGCCCGGATGCGCACCGGCATGGGCGTCCGCTTCGAGCCCGCCGAGGGAGACGTCCGCCTCGAGGGCGTGCTCGTCGAGGCCGACGCGGCCGGCCGGGCTATCCGCTGCGAGTCGCTGCGCGTCTCGGTGTAGGCCAGACCAGCACGGCGCAGACGGCGACGAGCAGGAGGTCGCGCAGGAGCACCACCGTCGTCAGCCCGGGCTTGAGCTCGTTCACGAACGCCCAGTAGCGGCCCGGGAACCAGTAGAGCGTGAGCCACAGCGCAAAGGCGAGGAGCGCTCCCGCGAGCACGCCCCGCCGCCCGGCCACGAGGGCGACGAGCGGGACGAGCCAGATCATGAACTGCGGCGAGAGCACCTTCCCGAAGGCGACAAACGCGACCACGGCGGCCGCGGCGTAGCGCAGGAGCTCGTCGGCGCTCTCGTCCTTCGAGCGGGCGTAGCGCACCCAGACGAGGAGGAGTGCCGCCAGCTCGGCGATCGTCGTCAGCGTCGCCGCGATCCCCGAGAAGCGGCTCGCCAGGTTCTGCGACCCGAAGCCGTTGCTCACCGAGACGCCCAGCCCGAAGAGGTGGTGCCCGGCGATGAGCAGCGCAGCGCCGAGCGTCTCGATCTGCAGCGGCCGTCCGGTCTGCTTGTGGATGCTCTCCCACACCCCGCTCGGCGAGGCGACGAGGAAGGGGACGTACAGCAGGAGCGCCGCGCCGGCCATCAGCGCGAGGCAGCGCAACGCCTCGCCGCGTCCGCGACGCTTCCACGCTTCGACGAGCAGCAGCGGCACGAGCGCGGCGGGGTAGACCTTGATCGCGACGGCGACGCCGAGCGCAACTGCCGCCCAGCGGCGGCGCCCCGACGCCGCGAGCGCGAGCGCGACAGCCGTCACGGCCGCCGGCCAGTAGTCGAAGCGCGAGTACACCATCGAGCCGAGGAGGAGGGGAGCCAGCGCGATCGCCCCGAGCGCCAGGGCGCTGCGCAGGAAGGAGGCGCCCACGGCACGCAGCGTGAAGGCGGTCGCGGCGAGCACGAGCAGCCCGCAGAAGACCATCAGGAGCTCGAAGCGCGTGCGGTAGTCCTCGCGCACCCCGTCCTCGGCGGGCCCGCTGTGACCGAGCGACGGCAGCGCGAAGATCGGGAGCGCCCCGGGCGGGTACTCGACGCCGAAGTCCCGGTAGGGCAGCTTCCCCTGGACGATCAGGTCGCCGTAGCTCTGGTACACCGGCGTGTCGATGATCTGCGACCGCTCGTAGGCGCCGTGGTGGATCTGGGCCCACGCCCCGAGGAAGACGAGGGCGCTCGCGAACCAGAGCGCGAGCAGGCTACGCGACAACGACCGGCTCCTCGGCGGGCTCGGCAGGCTTCACCGCAGCCGCCGTCCCCAGCAGCAGCGCGGCCGCGACGAAGGGGTAGAACCACGGGATGTAGGTGTAGAGCCAGTAGGTCAGCACGCACTCGAAGCCGACGAGCAGCGCGCCGGTGAAGGCGATGAGCTGGAGCGGCGAGCGGCGGCGCGGCACGAAGACGAGCACGACCGCACCGAGCACGAGCAGCACCTGGAGCGCCTTCTGCGCGAGGCGGAGGTCGGGGATGCCCCGGGCGTGGTAGGTGTGCCAGTCCCAGAGCGAGAACGGCGCGTCGCGCCCCATCTGCCACACCACGGTGCGGTGCCAGAACTCCCAGACCGCATGGAAGAACGACGGCTCGAGGAGGAGCACCGAGAACGCCGCTCCCGTCGCGAGCAGGAAGCCGCCGACGAAGTCGCCGATCCGCCGGCCCGCCCCGGCGTCCTCGCGCGCAAGCCTCGCGCCGAGCCGGCGCAGCGGTGCGCTCCCGCTGCGTTCGCCGAGCGCCGTCACGGCCCCGCCGAGCCTGCGCGAGCGCAGCCCGTTCGGGTGCCCGAGCCAGAGCCCGAGGACGAGCAGCGGCGCGAATTTCGTCCAGCCGGCGAGCGCCGCGAGCGCGCCGCGCGCGGCCGGCTTGTGCATCAGCCAGACGCCGAAGATCAGGAACGCCGCCCCGATCGAGTCGTTCGTGTTCGAGTTCGACGTGTACTGCGTGAACGGGTAGGCCATCCAGGCGAAGGCGAGGATGGCCGCCATCCGCGTGCCGCCGTAGCGCTTCCCGACGAGCGCCAGGCCGAGCGCGCAGAGCATGTCGAAGAAGAGCGCGGTGAAGTGCGCGGCGGGCAGGTCGTCCCAGAACCCGCTCCAGCCGAAGGCGAGCAGGCCCGGGATGTAGGCCTCGTAGGCGACCGGCCCGTACGTGTCGCCCTGCGGGATCGCGTCCTGGCAGCGCCCGTTGGTCTGGATGTGGCGCCGGATGTCGCCGTTCGCGTCCGGCTGCCCGCAGGCGGGCCGGTCGGCCTCCCCGGTCGGGAAGTTCTTGTACGGCGAGCGATGGTTGTCCACGATCACCGAGGCGCCGACGACGCCCGCGTAGCCGACGTCGATCACGTTGCTGTGCTCGACGTTCAGGCCGATCCGGAAGCCTCCCACGAACACGGTCAGGGCGACGAAGACCCAGGTCGGCCAGAAGGCCTGCGCCCGGGTCGGCCTGCCGGTGATACCGATCCAGAGCATCCGTCCGAGCGCG
>JAWVDX010000273.1:0-4013 GCA_033857015.1 Gaiellaceae bacterium | reverse complement strand
CCGCTACGACGACGAGGCGCTTGTCTCGGTGCTCGCATCGCCCTTCGTCGGCGTGTCGAACGACGCGCTCGTCCTGCTGCGTCGCGCGGCCACGCGGCGCCCCCTCTTCGTCGGGCTCGAGCGCGGCCTCCCGCCGGGGCTCCACGACCGCGACGAGCAGCTCTTCAAGGCGTTCCGCCAGCGCTTCGACCGGCTCGCCGCTGCGGCGGAACGGCTCCCGCTGGAGCAGCTCTGCGAGCGCATCGTCAGCGAGCACGACTACGACCTCGCAGTGCTGGCCCAGTGGGACGGACGCCGCCGCTACGCCAACCTGCGCAAGCTCGCCCGCCTGGCCCGCTCCTACGAGGAGCTGCGTGGCCCCGACATCGAAGGCTTCGTCCGCTTCGTCCGCGACCAGGACGCCGCCGGCGCCCGCGAGACCGAGGCGGTCGCCGAGGAGGAGGGCTCGGACGCGATCCGCCTCCTGACGATCCACGCGGCGAAGGGGCTCGAGTTCAAGGTGGTCGTCGTCGCGGATGCCGGCCGCGAGCGCTTCAGCGGGTCGCGGGACGAGATCCTGGCCCTTCCGGACGGGCGCTTCGGCTTCTCGGTGGCGGATCCGGCGACGGGGAAGCGCATCGCCGCCTTCGACTACGAGGTGGTGAAGGAGGTCGAGCGAGCCGCCGACGAGGAGGAGCGCCGCCGGCTCTACTACGTCGCGATGACCCGCGCGATCGACCGGCTGATCGTGTCCGGGTCGATCGACCAGGAGCGCTCCGCCGACGCGAGCACGCCGATCGGCTGGGTGCTCTCGCGGCTGGACGCGAGCGAGCTCGCGGAAGCCGGCGAGGCGCCCGTCGTGCTCGACCGCGACGGCGCGCAGGTCATCGTGCGCGTCGACCGCGGCCGGCCCGCGCCACCGCAGCAGCCCGCGCCGGCTCCGGTCGCGGCGGAGGAGCCCGTCGCCGAGGCAGGCCAGCTCGCGCTCTTCGCCGGCCTCGAGGACATCGGCGCGCCGCCGCCCGCGCCGCACCTCCCCGAGCTGGTGCCCATCCCGGCGCCGCCGTTGCACAGGGTGCGCCGCCTCTCCTTCTCGTCGCTCGCCGAGTTCGAGCGCTGCTCGTATCGCTACTACGTACGGAGGGTCGCCGGCCTCAAGGAGACCGGCGCGCGCTCGGCGATCCCCGGACAGACCGGCCTGGCGGCGACCGAGATCGGCGATGCGGTGCACGTCCTCCTGGAGCACGTCGACCTGCGCTCGCCGCGGCTCCCCGACGACGTCCCGGCCCAGGTGCGCGCCCGCTACCCGGGTGCGACGGACGACGAGCTCGAGCGGATCCGCAGCCTCGCAGCCGCCTACTGCGAGTCGCCGCTCGCGAGGCGGATCGCCGAGCTTCCCGACCCGGCGCCAGAGCGCCCCTTCGCGTTCGAGCACGACGGCGTCCTCCTGCACGGGCGCCTCGACGTGCTCTCGCTCGCCGGCCCGGAGGCGGTCGTCCTCGACTACAAGACGAACATCCTCGACGGCGCCGACCCAGCCGAGGTGATCGAAGGCGACTACCGGCTGCAGCGCCTCGTCTACGCGCTCGCCTGCCTGCGCGCCGGAGCGGAGCGGGTCGAGGTCGTCTACCAGTTCCTCGAGGCGCCGGACGCGCCCGTCTCCCGCGTGTTCGCGCGCGACGAGCTGCCCGCGCTCGAGGCAGAGCTCTCCGTCGCGATCGCGCGGATCAACGCCGGCGAGTTCCGCCCGCGCCCCTCCGAGATGGCCTGCTCCGGCTGTCCGGCACTCGACGTCGTGTGCGCCGGCCTCAGGCTCCGGGACTCCGAGCCCGCGTTTGCCTAGGAGCTTCGTCGCCGAGGCGCGCCGCAAGGTCGGCCCGCGTCGCGCCCGGATCCGTCCGATCGTCGAGCGCCTCGCCGTCGAGCACGCGGACGCGACGATCGCCTTGCGCTTCTCGAACGAGCTGGAGCTCCTCGTCTCGGTGATGCTCTCCGCTCAGACGACCGACGTGAACGTGAACCGCGTCACGGAGCGCCTCTTCCAGAAGTACCACCGGCCCGAGGACTACCTCGCCGTCCCGCAGGAGGAGCTCGAGCGGGACATCTTCCAGACCGGCTTCTTCCGCCAGAAGGCCCGCTCCGTGCGCGGCACGATGAAGATGCTGCTGGAGGAGTTCGACGGCGAGGTGCCGCGGCGCATCGAGGAGCTCGTGCGCCTTCCCGGCGTCGCCCGCAAGACCGCGAACGTCGTCGCGGCCGAGCTCGGCGACGCGCAGGGGATCGTGGTGGACACGCACGTGCGCCGGCTCTCCCAGCGCCTCGGCCTCACGCGGCAGGAGGACCCGGTCAAGATCGAGCGCGACCTCATGAAGCTCGTGCCGCGCCGCGACTGGGCGCGCTTCCCGCACCTCCTGATCTGGCACGGCCGCCGCGTCTGCCTCGCGCGCACGCCGCACTGCCCCGACTGCGTCCTGCTCGATCTCTGCCCGTCCGCCCGTGTCTGACGAGGTCGTCGCACTCGAGGACGCGATGGGCCGCGCGTGGCCCGCGCTCGAGGTGGTGCGCGACGAGGCCTGGCTCCTGCGCGCGAGCCACGGCCTCACGCGGCGTGGCGACTCGGTGCTCGCGCGGCCCGGCGGGACGAGCCCGCTGGCCGAGCGGATCGCCCGCGCCGAGGCCTTCGCCGCCGCGCACGGTCGCCGCACGCTCTTCCAGCTCTCCGCAGCGAGCGAGCCCGGCCTCGACGACGAGCTGGCGCGTCGCGGCTACGCGCACGAAGCGCAGACCTCCGTCCTGACGGCCGCGCTCGTCGGCCTCGCGGACGAGACAGCTGACGTCGAGCTGACCGCGGAGCCGACCCCCGACTGGCTCGCCCTCTGGGACGACGCCGAGGGCTACGGCGCGCGCCTGCCCCTCGCGCAGGAGATCCTGGCTGCGATCGTCCAGCCTGCGGCCTACGCGCTGCTCCGTGTCGACGGCGACGTCGCGGCGCAGGCTCGTGCGGTCGTCGACGGCGAGCACCTCGGCGTGTACGCCGTCGCGACGCGTCCGGCCTTCCGCCGCCGCGGCCTTGCGCGCGCCTGCCTCGCCGCGCTTGCGCGCTGGGGCGCCGACGCGGGCGCGACCACCGCCTACCTCCTCGTGGAGCGCCACAACACGCCCGCGGTCGCCCTGTACAAGCGGCTCGGCTTCGAGGAGCGCTTCGTCTACTGGTACCGCGCCCGCTAGGCGAGCCCTACAGCTTCTCGAGCGCCTCGTTGACCGATCCCGCGAGGACGACCATGCGGTCGAGGCCGGTGATCTCGAAGACGCGGATGATCTGCGGGTTGCCGGACACGACCGCGAGCCCGCCGCCAGAGGCGCGCAGCCGCTTCATCGCGTTCGCGAGCACTCCGAGCGCGACCGAGTCGATGAAGTCCACCGAGGTGAGGTCGATCGCAAGGCGCTGTGCGCCGTCGTCGAGCGCCTCGTCGAGCGCCGAGCGGAAGGCGTCGGCCGAGTAGAGATCGAGCTCCCCGGCGAGCGCGACGAGGTGCGTCTGCGCGTCCAACCGGGCCGACCGGACAGTCAGATCGCTAACAGCCATGTGATGTGCGGACCCCCTTGGCCGCCGCTCAGGGTCGGCGATCCACCCCGCCTGTTCCCGCAAGCGCCGGTGTTGACACCCGTTTGGTGCCCCCAGAATGGGTGATCTCGCGTCAGTGCCGCCTCACCACTCTCAGCGTCGCCGTCATCCCGCGCGTCCTGTGGTCGTCGACGGCGCACCAGAGCCGGTAGCGCCCGGCGAGGAGCCGCGGGATGCGCAGCTCCTTCTGGCCCCCAACCGGAACGACCGGAGTGCCGTAGATCCGCGCGCCGCCGACCCGCTGCAGGCGGAGATCGTGCGGATCCATCCCGAAGTTCACGAGCTCGATCACGACCGGCCCGGCGGGCAGCGTCTGGCGGGAGAGCGTCAGCGTGTACTCGCGGGCGACGACCTGGAGCCGCGCCGGCGTGGTCGCGGTCGCGCCCGCGGGCACGGCGAGCAGCAGCGC
>JAWVDX010000272.1:0-5336 GCA_033857015.1 Gaiellaceae bacterium | reverse complement strand
GTGGGAGAAGATCGCCGAGGGCCAGACCGTGAAGCGCACCGGCAAGGTCGCGAGCGTCCCGGTCGGCGAGGCGTTCCTCGGCCGCGTGGTCGACCCGCTCGGCAACCCGCTCGACGGGCAGGGCCCGATCGAGGCGACCGAGACCCGCCCGCTCGAGTTCAAGGCGCCGGGCGTCATCGAGCGCCAGCCCGTGAAGGAGCCGCTCCAGACCGGGATCAAGGCCATCGACTCGATGATCCCGATCGGCCGCGGCCAGCGCGAGCTCATCATCGGCGACCGTGGCACGGGCAAGACGGCGATCGCCGTCGACACGATCCTCAACCAGGCCGGGCAGGACGTGATCTGCGTCTACGTCGCAATCGGCCAGAAGGCTTCGACCGTCGCGCAGGTGCACAACCGCCTGAAGGACGCAGGCGCGATGGACTACACGATCATCGTCAGCGCCGCCGCTCACGAGGCCGCGCCGATCAAGTGGATGGCGCCCTTCGCCGGCTGCGCGATGGGCGAGCACTTCCTCTACAACGGCAAGCACGCGCTCGTCATCTACGACGACCTCTCCAAGCACGCGGACGCCTACCGGCAGCTTTCGCTGCTGCTGCGCCGCCCGCCGGGCCGCGAGGCCTTCCCCGGCGACGTCTTCTACCTGCACTCGCGGCTGCTCGAGCGCGCCTGCAAGCTCTCCGACGAGCTCGACGGCGGCTCGCTGACCGCTCTGCCTATCATCGAGACGCAGGCCGGCGACGTGTCCGCATACATCCCGACGAACGTGATCTCGATCACCGACGGGCAGATCTTCCTGCAGTCCGACCTCTTCTACTCCGGCGTCCGCCCGGCGATCAACGTCGGCATCTCAGTGTCGCGCGTCGGCTCGAACGCGCAGACCAAGGCGATGAAGAAGGTCGCCGGCCGCCTGAAGCTGCAGCTCGCGCAATATCGCGAGCTCGAGGCGTTCTCGCAGTTCGGCTCCGAGCTCGACCAGGCGACCCAGGACACCCTGGCGCTCGGCGAGCGGATGGTCGCCTCGCTCAACCAGCCGCAGTACACGCCCTGGCCGACCCAGGAGCAGGCCGTCGCAATCTTCGCGGGGCTGAACGGCTACCTCGACGCGATCCCGCCCGCCCAGGTCGCCCGCTTCCAGGACGAGCTGCGCGAGCACCTGCGCACCGAGGGGACGATCTACAAGGAGATCGCCGAGACGAAGGACCTCTCCGACGACGTGGTGACCCGCCTCGAAGCGGAGCTGGCCAAGTTCGCGAAGGGCTTCAACGTGCAGGCCGACACGGGTCTCGTCCACGCGTAGTGGCTTCGGTTCAAGACATCTCGCGGCGCGTCCGCTCCGTCAAGAACACCCGCAAGATCACGCGGGCGATGGAGCTCGTCGCAGCGGCCAAGCTGCGCCGTGCCCAGCTGCGGATCGAGGCCATGCGCCCGTACGCCGACCGCATGCTCGAGCTGATGGCGCAGACCGCGCGGTCGAGCACCTCGCTCCGCGGGCTCCCCCTGCTCGAGCGGCGTGACGTGGAGAAGGTCGCCATCCTCGTCGTGACGGCCGACCGCGGGCTGGCGGGTGCGTTCAACGCGCAGGTGCTGCGTCGCGGGGTCGCGCTCGCGCGCGAGCTCGACGCCGACGGGAAGGACGTCACCTGGCTCGTCACCGGCAAGAAGGGGCGCTCGACGCTGCGCTTCAGCCGCCGCACCATCGTCGGCGAGTGGACGGGCTTCACCGATCGTCCCGTCTACGCGGACGCGCAGGCCGTCGCCCACCGCCTCGAGGAGCTGTACGAGACGAAGGAGGTCGACCGCGTCGTCCTCGTCTACAACGCCTACGAGTCGCCGCTCGTCCAGCGCGTGACCGTGCGCGACCTGCTCCCGATCCCGGACGAGCTGCTGGCCGAGGGCGGGGAGGACGAGCACCGAGCGCTCCGCGGCGACACGATCTTCGAGCCGGAGCCCGAGGAGATCCTCGCCCGGCTGCTCCCGACCTACCTCGAGACCGAGCTCTACCGGGCCCTGCTCGAGTCGGCGGCCTCCGAGCACGGAGCGCGCATGACGGCCATGCGCAACGCCTCGAAAAACGCAGGCGAGCTCATCGACCGGCTGACGCTGGCGATGAACCGCGCCCGTCAGGCGGAGATCACCCAGGAGATCCTGGAGGTCGTCGCCGGTGCCGACGCCCTGACTGCTTAGTCTTTGAAACGGCTGGGTATCGAAGCGGCTATAGCCCTTTCTTACGCATACGTGCATGTTCTGGTTACACTGCCCGCCATGCGCGGAGCCGAGCAGCACTCCGACCGTTCGGAGACACCGTGACAGCAGCCGTAGAGCTCATCGACGCAGCGGCCTATACCCAGCCTCCCGAGAGCGCGGCGCGTCTCTTCTGGATCCGTTTCAAGGAGGACAAGGCGGCCCTGATAGCGATGGTCGTGATCGGCATCCTCGTCGTCATCGCAATCATCGGCGGCCCGCTCGCGGCGCACTACACGGGTCACCCGCAGAACGCCGTCTACACGAGCGCGACGAACGACTTCGGCGTCCCCCTCGGCCCGCGCTTCCACTCGCCCGACGGCTCCGCCATCTTCGGCTGGGACCCGGCCGGAAGGGACCTCTTCGTGCGGACGATGTACGGCGCACGGATCTCGCTCATCGTCGGGCTAGCCGCGACGGGGATCGCCGTGTTCGTCGGCCTCGTTGTCGGGCTCATCGCCGGCTACTTCGGCGGTTGGACGGACACCATCCTGTCGCGCCTCTCCGACGTGATGCTCGCCGTGCCCGTGTTCATCATCGCAATCGGGATCGTCGTCGCCTGCGGAGCGAGCGTCAACGGCTGCCTGGGCGGGATCGTGCAGCCCGGGATCAGCGTGGTGATCTTCGTCATAGCCCTCTTCAGCTGGCCCTACGTGGGCCGCATCGTGCGGGGATTCACCCTGTCCCTGCGCGAGCGCGAATTCGTCGAGGCGAGCCGCTCGCTGGGGGCGAGCGACTTCCGGATCATCCGCAAGGAGATCCTCCCGAACCTCGTCGGCCCGATCGTCGTCTACTCGACGCTGCTGATCCCGGCCAACATCCTGTTCGAGGCGGCGCTCTCGTACCTCGGGCTCGGCGTCCCGGTGGATCAGGCGTCCTGGGGCTCGCTGCTCGGCGATGCAGCGCTCTACTACAACGTTGCATGGTGGTTGATGGTGTTTCCTGGCCTTTTCCTGGTCATAACGACCCTGTCCTTCAACCTGCTCGGCGACGGCCTGCGCGATGCGCTGGACGTGCGGGCAGACCGCTAAGAAGCAGTACCCAGCTAACTGACGAGCAGTATCGTCGTCACAGGTGTCGAATCCAATATCAACGTCTCGTCGCGGTTCGGCGGGACAAGGGAGGAGCGGAAAACTGTGAAGAGACCCTTGGGCAAGCTGTTGCTCTCCGCGGCAGCGCTGGCTGTCCTGGTCACGCTGGTGACCACGGCGGCCATGGGAGCGCAACGGAAGCACAGCTCGGCGAAGGCCGGCGGTGTCTACCGGGTCGGTTGGGAGTCGGACTTCGGCTTCACGGACGGCTTCGATCCGACCGGCGAGTATCTCGGCGAGGCGTTCAGCCTTTACTCGAACCTCCTCGTCCGGACGCTAGTGGGCTACACGCACCGTGCTGGTGGCCCTGGCAACAAGATCGTCGCCGATCTGGCGACGACCGTCCCCAAGCCGAGCAACGGCGGGAAGACGTACACGTTCAAGATCAAGTCCGGCGCGAAGTTCGGGCCACCGCTTAGCCGCCAGATCACGTCGAAGGACATCCTGTACGCGATGCAGCGGCTGGCGAACCCGAAGGACGGGGCCCAGTACGCCTTCTACTACAGCGTGATCAAGGGCTTCGACGCCTACGGCAAGGGCACGGCGCAGACGATCTCCGGCATCCATACGCCGAACGACTCGACGATCGTCTTCGACCTCACCACGCCAACCGGAGACTTCCTTTACCGGATGGCGATGCCCGCGACGGGCCCGATCCCGCCGGAAGTCGGCAAGTGCTTCGCCGGCGTCGCGGAGAAGTACGGCCGCGACCTCATCTCGTCCGGCCCGTACATGATCCAGGGCCAGGGCGCGATCGATATCTCGTCGTGCGACAAGTTGAAGCCGATCAGCGGCTTCGATCCGACCTCGAGCATGACGCTCGTCCGGAACCCGGCCTACAGCAAGGCCTCGGACACCACCGGTGGGCGTGAGAACCTGCCGGACTCGTTCGTCTTCACGATCGACGCGAACTCGGACGACATCTACCAGAAGCTGGCCAACGGCGACCTCGAGGACGAGGTCTCCAGCGTGCCGCCGCAAATCCTGCAGAAGTACGCGACGGACGCCAGCCTCAAGTCGAGGCTGCATCTCAACTCGGGTGACCGCACCTGGTACCTGACGATGAACCTGACGCAGCCGCCCTTCGACGATCTGCACGTCCGCCGGGCCATGAACTTCATCATGGACAAGGACGCGCTCCGGAAGGCATGGGGTGGGGCAACCGCAGGCGACGTCGCCCACCACATCGCACCGGACACGCTCTTCAACAACCAGCTGGCCAAGTACGACCCGTACAAGACACCGGGCTCGCACGGCAGTCTGGCGAAGGCGAAGGCGCAGATGAAGGGCTCGAAGTACGACACGGGCAAGAAGGGCCTCTGCAGCGCGAAGGCCTGCAAGGGCGTGCTGATGATCGCCGACAAGCGTGGAGTCGATGACCGGATGCTTCCGGTCATCCAGGCCAACGCGGCGAAGATCGGCATCACGTTCACCGTTCGCACGGTGGCGGGCGCCTATCCGACGATCCAGACGACGGCCAAGAACGTCCCGATCGCCGAGCGCCCGGGCTGGGGCAAGGACTACGCGGATGCGTACACCTTCTTCGGTCCGCTCTTCGACGGCCGGACGATCATTCCGGCGGGTAACACGAACTACTCGCTCGTCGGGCTCACGCCTGCGATCAACAAGGCGAAGAAGCTCGGCGTCACGGGCAACCTGAAGAACGTCCCGAGCGTGAACGAGGATCTCGATCACTGCCAGACGCTCCTCGGCCAGCCCCGGCTGACCTGCTACGAGAACCTCGACAAGAAGCTCACGTGGAACGTCGTCCCGTGGGTGCCGTATCTCTGGTCGTCGGCGATTCACATCGTCGGGCCGAAGGTCACGAAGTGGGAGTTCGACCAGTTCGGTGGCTCGATCGGCTACGGCCACGTGGCGGTGAAGTAGATAGACTGACCTCTATCTGAAGACGGTTCCGGGGCGCCCGCAAGGGCGCCCCGGAGCGTCATTGGAACCCTGCGCACATATGCTCATCTACATCGCACGACGGTTGGTCTGGAC
>JAWVDX010000271.1:0-3296 GCA_033857015.1 Gaiellaceae bacterium | reverse complement strand
GTCGCCTTGGTCCCGGCGGCGGCGAAGCCCGCCCCGTGCGCGGTCAGGCACGCCTGATAGGCCGCGCGCGCCTGAGGAGATGCTGGTGCTGCCGCAGCCGGAGCGTTCTGCGCGGTCGTCGTGGTGGTCGGACTCGGGCTCTTGGCCGCGTTCGAGCTACCGCCGCAGCCGGCGGCGAGGAGTGCGAGCGCTCCGCTCACGAGCACGAGTGGAAGTGCGGCGCGCCCGCTCATCCGTTCCCCCCGAGGAGGCCGGCAGTCCCGCCGGTTCCCAGCGTGATGGTGGTGGCCTTGTAGCTTCCGTCCTTCTGCTTGGGCCCCTGAAGGGTGATCGTGTCACCCGGATGAAGGCCTTTGACGCTCGTGTTCACGGTCTTTTGCACCTTTGCACTCCCTGCCTTGACTTTGATGACGTTGCCTGTGAAATCGGTGACGTAGAGGGTCGTCCCCTTGATCGCGGTGACGATCCCGGCGGTCCCGCTCGCCCCTGCGCCGCCCGGACCGGCGAGGCCGCCCGGAGCTCCCGTAGCGCCCGCACCGCCCGCGCCGAAGCGGCCCGCAAAGCGCCCGGCGCCGGCTCCCGCGCCTGCCGCGGTCGTGGCGGCGCCGTAGTGCTTCTGGATCTCGACGCCGCCGACGAACGCGGCGGCGCCTACGACCGCGAGCGCGAGCAGCGCCGTGAGCAGCGGCAGCCGCTTCCGGCGCCGTAGCGGGAGCAGGTCGATCTCGTACTCGTCGATGTCCGGTGGAGCTGCTGTCTCTGTCGTCATGTCCGGCTCCTACTCGTAGCGAAGGGCGTCGATGGGCCTGAGCGACGCCGCCCGGTTGGCGGGATAGATCCCGAAGAAGAGGCCGACGGTCGTGCCGACGCCGAAGGCGAGCGCGATCGCGTACGCCTGGGTCACCGGCTGGACGCCGACGATCTTGAAGCGGCTGCCCACGAGGCCGACCAGGACGCCGAGCGCGCCGCCGAAGATGGACAGCGTCGCGGCCTCGGTGAGGAACTGGCCGAGGATGTCGCCCTTGCGGGCGCCGATCGCCTTGCGCACGCCGATCTCCCGGGTGCGCTCCGTGACGGTGACCAGCATGATGTTCATGACGCCGATCCCGCCGACGAGCAGCGAGATCGCCGCGACGGCCGCGAGCAGCACGGTGAACGTGTGCGTCGTCGAGGCGGTCGTCTGCAGGAGCGAGGCCTGGTTGAGCACGCGGAAGGTCGCGGCCCCGCCGCTCGTGTGGGTCGGCGTCAGGATCGCGGTCACCTCGGCCTGCGCGGCGTCCACGGTCTTCGACGACTTCGCCTCGACGACGATCTGGCTGATCCCGCCGGAGACGCCGGTCAGCGTGGCCTGCGTCGTCGTCAGCGGCGCGATGGCGATGTCGTCCTGATCCTGGAACCCGTTCGACCCCTTGGCCGTGAGGACGCCGTCCACCAGGAAGCTCGTGCCGTTGATCTTGACCGTCTGGCCCAGCGGGCTGGTCGTCCCGAAGAGGTTGAGGACGACGGTCTCCCCGAGCACGACGACGCGGCTGCGGTCGGTCTCGTCCTGCTGGGTGAAGAAGCTGCCCGCCTCGGTCGGCGCCTTCCGCGCCTGCTCGTAGGACGGAGTCGTCCCGATGAAGGAGGCGGGGCTGTAGCTCGTGCCGTTGTAGGTGATCGAGATCGACTGGCCCTGGACGACCGGGGTGACCGAGGCGATGTCCGGTGCGGCCGATTGATCCTGCAGCGCCTGGACGTCCTTCATCGTCAGCTGCGCGGCCGCGGAGCTCTGCCCGCCGCGCTGGGCGCCTCCGCCGCCGAAGGCGCCGATCCCGCCGGGCGAGATCGTGAGCGTGTTCGTGCCGAGGTTCTCGATCCGGCTCTGCACCGCGACGGCGGAGCCGTGACCGACGGCGACGAGGATGATCACCGAGGCGACGCCTATCGTTATGCCGAGCATCGTGAGGAGCGATCTCGTCCGGTTGGCGAGCACGCCCTGGAGCGCCATGCGCACGGCTTCCCGGATGCTCACGCGACCACCTGCTCGCGCGACACGTCGCCCGGCTCGAAGCGCGGCGGAAGCGCCGCCAGCGCCGTGTTGCGAAGATCGGAGACGACGGCGCCGTCGCGCAGGACGATGACCCGCTTCGCGTGCTCGGCGACCTCCCGCTCGTGGGTGATCAGCACGATCGTGCGGCCGGCGACATTCAGGCGGTCGAAGATCTGCATCACCTCCTGGCTGGAGGTGGTGTCGAGGTTGCCGGTGGGCTCGTCCGCGAGGATCAGCGCCGGATTCGTGACGACGGCGCGCGCGATCGCGACGCGCTGCTGCTGGCCGCCGGAGAGCTCCTGCGGGCCGTGCTCGGCGCGGTTCGCGAGCCCGACCGCGGCGAGCGCCGCCTGGGCGCGCTCGATCCGCTCCGGGCGCTTGACCCGCGCGTAGATCATCGGCAGCTCCACGTTGCGCAGCGCCGAGGTGCGCGGGATGAGGTTGAAGCTCTGGAAGATCAGCCCGATCTTCCGGTTGCGGATGTAGGAGAGGTCGACGTCGTCGAGCTGGCTGACGTCGATCCCGTCCAGGAGGTACCGCCCCCGGGTCGGCGCGTCGAGGCAGCCGATGATGTTCATCATCGTCGACTTGCCGCTGCCCGACTGGCCCATGATCGCGACATAGTCGCCGCGCTCGATGACGAGGTCGAGCTCGCGCAGGGCGTGGACGGTGATCTCGCCGCTGCCGTAGGTCTTCGCGACGCCCCGCAGGATGATCGTCGGCCGTTTGCTGCGCGGCCTGTTCATCCGCCCGGGATGCCTCCGCCGCCGCCGAACCGCCCTCCGCCGCCGCCTCCGCCGGGCACGCCGCCGGTGGGCGCGCCGCCCGTGGGCGCCGCGAGGGTGAGGGTCGGAAGGACGACCGTCGCGCCGGCCTTGAGCCCGCTCACGATCTGGGTGGACGAGTCGCCCTTGAGGCCTGCGACGACCGGGACCGTGACCTGCTTCTTGTTGCGAAGCACCGTCACGGTCGCGTTCGCGCCGCGCCCGGTGACCGCGGCGGTCGGGACGTGCACCGCGTTGTCCGCCTCCGAGACGATCACGCTGACGTTCGCGGTCATCCCCGCCTTCACCGCGCCCGGGGTGTTGTCGAGGGCGAAGGTGACGTAGTACGTGACGACGTTCGAGACGGTGGTCGAGGTCGTGTCGATCGCGACCAGGTGCGCGGCGTACTGCGTGCCGGTGAGCGCGTCGACCGTGACGGTGGCGGCCTGCCCGATGCGCAGCTTCGCGACGTCGGTCTCGCTGAAGCCGGACACGACCTGCAT
>JAWVDX010000270.1:0-5432 GCA_033857015.1 Gaiellaceae bacterium | reverse complement strand
GACCCAGCCCGCCCTGCTGCGCGCGCTCGGCGAGCGGATCGCCGCCGCAGCCGCCGAGGTCGAGCCGCAGGCCGACCGTCTCGCCGGCCCGGAGCTCGGCGCCGTCCCGCTGGCCGCAGCCGCCTCGCTCGCGTCGGGCCTCCCGTTCCTCCTCGTTCGCAAGGAGGCGAAGGAGTACAGCACCGGCAAGCGCATCGAGGGCCTCTTCGAGGTAGGCGAGCGGGTCTGCCTCGTGGAGGACGTCGTCACCACCGGCGGGGCCCTGATCGCGGCCGTCGAGGCCCTCCGCGAGGCCGGTCTCGTGTGCGAATCGGCGGTCTGCGTGGTCGATCGCGAGGAGGGCGGCGAGGAACAGCTCGCCGCGCAGGGAATACGTTTGCGCCGCCTGTTTTCGGCGGTGGAAATCCTCGCGGCAGGGAAAAGTGCCGCAAACCCGCATGGTTGAGCGGAAAGCATAGGACTGTTAGGGTGTTCAAACGGTTTCTGGTCTCGATGAGGAGGAGCGCACGTGACGAAGCAAGAGTTCGTTGACAAGGTCGCCGCAAAGAGCGGTCTGACGCGACGCGATGCCGGCAAGGCCGTCGAGGCCGTGCTCGACTCGATCACCGAGGCGCTCAAGTCTCGGCAGGACGTGAGCTTCACCGGCTTCGGGAAGTTCTCGACGAGCGATCGCGCCGCGCGGATGGGCGTCAACCCGCGGACGAAGGAGAAGGTCACCATCCCCGCCGCGACCGTGCCGAAGTTCTCGGCCGGCAGCGCGCTGAAGTCGACCGTCCGCAACGGCTGAGCCCCCGCTAGCACTTGGCATTTCGACGAAGGGCCGCCCGGGTGGGCGGCCCTTCGTCTTGCTCCGGGAGGAACAAGCTTTGGGGAGTCGATCCCTTGCGACTCCCCGTGTCAGGACAGAGGGCTGCGGCTCCCCTGCCTGACCCGCAGCGTTGGCCGGGGGGTGTAGGCCGTGCGTGCGGAGTCGGTGTCGGTGGGCGGCGCGATGCGGTCGAGCAGCTCCTCGCCGAGGCGGTGCAGCGCCTCGAAGTCGCGGTCGAGCTGCGCGCTGAGGGTCAGGCACTCGTCGGCGAAGCTCGTCAGCGGCGCCGGCCGCGAGCGTGCCGGGCCGAGGTCGGTGGGCCAGCTCGCGTCCCGTAGCGTCCATGCGTCCATGGGCAGCACGCTACGGCGCCTCCCTGGTGTGTCGCGCCAGGGAGTTCCCTGGGTCTTTCCTGGACCAGTACCCCGGGGATAGGCGGCCCAGGACGTAGACTCAGCGGCCATGCTGCTTGGTCGCGAGGGAGAGCGCGCTCAGCTCGAGGGGCTCCTCGCAGGAGCGCGCGCAGGGATCAGCTCGGCGCTCGTCCTGGGCGGCGAGGCGGGCGTGGGCAAGAGCGCCCTGCTGCACTTCGCGCGGACGAACGCCGACGGGATGCGCGTCGTCTTCGCTCAGGGCGTGGAGTCCGAGTCGGACATCGCCTTCTCCGCCCTCTCGGCGCTGCTGCGACCGCTGCTCGGCCACCTCGATGCGCTGCCGGCGCCGCAGGCCGCCGCGCTGGCGTCGGCGCTCGCGGTCGGCCCGCCCGTCGCCGGCGACCGCTTCACCGTCTCGGCCGGGACGCTCTCGTTGCTCGCCGCAGCCGCGGAGGAGCAGCCGCTGCTCGTGCTCGTCGACGACGCGCAGTGGATCGACCGCGCCTCCGCCGAGGCGTTGCTCTTCGCGGCGCGCCGCCTCGTCGCGGAGGGCGTGCTCGTCCTCTTCACGGTGCGCGAAGGCACCGGCGACCTCGACACGACCGGGCTGCCGCTGCTGCGCCTCGGCGGCCTTGGCGCGAACGCCGCGCGTGAGCTCCTCCAGGAGCGGGTCGGCAGCCGCGTCGCACCGGATGTGGCGGAGCGGCTCGTCGCGGCGACCGGCGGGAACGCCCTTGCGCTGGCGGAGCTGCCCGGCCTGCTCACTCCGGGGCAGCTGTCCGGGACGGAGCCGCTCGACGAGCCGCTTCCCGTCGGCGCGGCCCTCGAACGCGCGCTCGGCACGAAGATCCGCGCCCTGCCGGAGCCCGCGCAGAAGGCGCTGCTCGTCGCGGCCGCCAGCGGCTCGTCGCGGATCGAGGCGATCGCCCCTGCGATCGCGGCGCTCGGGCTCGACCCGGCGCTGCTCGAGTTGGCGGAGGACGCGGGGCTGATCGCGGTGGCCGCCGGCGAGCTGACGTTCAGCCACCCGCTCTTCCGCTCGGCCGCCTACCACGCCGCCCCGCCGCCCGAGCGGCGGCGCGTGCACAAGGCCCTCGCCGAGACGCTCACCGGCGAGGAGTTCGCGGACCGCCGCGCCTGGCATCTCGCGGCAGCAGCGTTCGGCCCCGACGAGGCGGTCGCCGCAGCCCTCGAGGACGCCGCCACGAACGTGCGCCGCCGCGGTGGCTGCGCCGCGGCCGCGGCCGCTCTCGAGCGCGCGGCCCGCCTGACCCCGGACACCGAGCCGCGCGTCCGCCGGCTCGTGCAGGCGGGCGCGGACGCGGCGCTCGCCGGCCGCTCCGCCAAGGCGCTGGAGCTCTTCGACGAGGCGCTGCTCCTCGATCCGCCCGACCTCGTCGTCGCGGAAGTGAACCGCCAGCGCGCGCGGCTCCAGGTCTGGCAGGGCGAGCCGATGGGCGCGCACGCTCTGTTCACGCGCGAGGCCGACCGCATCGTCGCGGACGACCCGGTGGCGGCGAGCCTCATGCTCACCGAGGCGGCGCTCGCCTGCATCGTCGCGGCGGAGATCGGCGAGCAGCTCGAGACCGCGCAGCGCGCCTGCGAGCTCGCGCACGGGAAGGGCGGGCCGGCGGAGCTCTACGCGCAGGCGCTCCTCGGCGTCGGCCGCATCCTGCACGGTGACGTGAAGGCCGGCGCGCCCCTCCTCGAGCCGCTGGTGGCGCTGGAGTCGGAGCGGCCCGACCCGATCCTCCTCTGGACCGGCGTGGCGCTGATGTGGATCGAGGACTACGAGCGGGCGCGCGCCGTCCACGAGCGGATCATCGCCACCGCACGCAGGCTGAGCGCCCCGTCGATGTTGCCGTTCCCGCTGGCCTGGCGCTCCGGCGTCGACTTCCGCACAGGCAACTGGGCCGAGGCGCGCTCCTCGGCGGCGGAGTGCGTTCGCCTCGGCCGCGAGCTCGGCCAGGAGAGCCCGCTCGGGCTCGTCACGCTAGCCCGCGTCGATGCGGCGCAGGGGCACGAGCAGGAGTGCCGCGAGCAGGCGACGCAGGCGCTCGAGATCGCCCGCCGCAACAAGGTCGGCTCCGTCGAGGTGATCGCGCGCGCGACGCTCGGCTTCTGCGAGCTCGGGCTCGGCCGCTACGAGGACGTCGTCACGCAGCTCGCGCCGATCGCGGCCTACGCGGACAACTCGGCGCTCGGCAACCCGCTCGTCGTCCAGTGGCAGCCCGACCTGATCGAGGCGTACATCCGGCTCGACCGGCGCGACGAGGCGCAGGCCCGGATCGACCGCTTCCAGGCCGAGGCGGAGGGCTCCGGCCTCACCTGGGCGCTCGCCGCCGCCGCACGCTGCCGCGGCCTCATCGCCGAGGAGGGCGCCTACGAGGACGAGTTCAAGACGGCGCTGGAGCTGCACGACCGGACGACGACCCCGTTCGAGCGGGCGCGCACAGAGCTCTGCTTCGGCGAGCGCCTGCGCCGCTCGGGGCAGCGGGTCGAGGCTCGCGTCTGGCTCCGCAAGGCGCAGGAGACCTTCGATCTGCTCGGCGCCGAGCCGTGGGCCGAGCGGGTGCGCTCCGAGCTGCGCGCGAGCGGCGAGACGGCGCGCCGGCGCGATGCGACGGTCTCCGACCAGCTGACCGCCCAGGAGCTCCAGGTGGCGCTCATCGTCGCCCAGGGCGCGACGAACCGGGAAGCGGCCGCCTCGCTCTTCCTCAGCCCGAAGACGATCGAGTTCCACCTCGGCCACATCTATCGCAAGCTGGGGCTCCGCTCGCGCGCGCAGCTCGCAGGGCTGTTCGCGGCAGAGGGTGGGGTGCCTGTCCTAGCCCAGTAGGTCGCGCTGGCGGCGGACGTGGGTGCTCGGGCTCTCGACGTCGTCCACGATCTGCTGCAGCGCCGTTGCGACGATCACGTCCAGGTCGTGGAGCACCCAGCTGAGCCGCTGCCTGCCCTGGGCGGAGAGGCCGTCGTGCTCGAGCGAGCGCAGCTCGCGCCGTGCGAGCTCGGCGCGTTTCAGGATCTCCTCACCTTGCGCAGCTGGCACCGCAACCCCTTTTCCGTCCGGAGGGTCATGCCCTGGCGGGCGAACGCGAACCTCCCCTCGATAGGTGATCTGGTCGCGCCGTTACACTGGGAGCCGATGGCGCAGGAGCTGGAGACCCGGGCGGCGACCGAGGTCGTGACGTTCGCTGATCGCCTGGTCGAGGCGGTTCAGCACAAGCGCAGCCAGCTCGTGGTCGGGCTCGATCCGCGGCCGGAGCTGCTCCCTGTCGAGCTGCGTGGCGATGCCCGCACGAGCCGCGGTCAGCAGGCGGACGCCTGCGCGCGCTTCTGCAACGGGATCATCGATGCCATCGCGCCCTACGCGGTCGCCGTGAAGCCGAACATCGCGTTCTTCGAGGCGCTCGGCTTCGAGGGCGTGCGCGCCTTCGAGGAGACGTGCGCCTACGCGCGCCAGGCCGGCCTGCTCGTGATCGTCGACGCGAAGCGCGGCGACCTCGGCTCCACGGCGCGCGCGTACGCGACCGCCTACCTCGAGCCGCGCCCGCCGGAAGGCCCACTCGCCGACGCGCTGACCGTCAACACCTATCTGGGCCGCGACTCGCTCGAGCCGTTCCTCCTGGCCTGCAAGCGCCACGGCGGCGGGCTCTTCTGCCTCGTCAAGACCTCGAACGCGGGCTCGATCGACGTGCAGGACATGGCGCTCTCGGACGGGCGCCCGCTCTGGCAGCTCGTCGCGCACATGGTCAACGAGCTCGCCCAGGAGACGCTCGGGGAGTGCGGGCTCTCGAGCGTGGGCGCGGTCGTGGGCGCGACGCACCCTCGCGCGGTCGCGGAGGCGCGCAAGCTCATGCCGCAGTCTGTCTTCCTGCTGCCGGGCGTGGGCGCGCAGGGGGCGACGCCTGCTGACGTCGCGCGCGCCTTCACAAGCGGCCCGGCGAGCGCGCTCGTGTCCGCCTCGCGCTCGGTGATCTACGCCTACCGCAACGACGCCGACATGGACTGGCGCGTCGGCGCGGGCGCCGAGGCGAAGCGGCTGCGCGACGAGGTCTGGGCCGTCTCCGGCTGGTAGATGGAGAAGCTTCGGCGCCAGGAGCTCGTCCGCGTCGCCGCCCCTGTCTGCTTCCTCCTCGCTGCGACGATCGTGATCCTCCTGATCCGCTCAGGGCTGCACAGCGATGCGGCTCCGGCGCAGACGACGACCGTCACGAAGAAGAAGCACGCGCAGCGGACGCGCACGATCG
>JAWVDX010000269.1:0-6072 GCA_033857015.1 Gaiellaceae bacterium | reverse complement strand
AGATCTGCGCCGCCTTCGTCGCCGTCTCCGGCGGCGCGCCCTCCCAGACGTCCTCGACGATCCGGTCGAGCGCGACGACCTGGTTGCGATGCAGCAGGAGCAGCGTCAGCAGCGCGCGCGGCTTCGCCGGCAGCGCCTGCGGCGCACCGTCGACGACAAGCTCCACCGGGCCGAGGATGCGGAACGCGAGCACGTCCCGATCATCGCAGCCTCGGAGGCGGGTCTAGTCGATCGCGCCCTTCGTCAGGCCGCCGAGGAACTGGCGGGAGAAGACGATGTACAGCGCCATCACCGGCAGCATCGCGAGGGTCAGCGCGGCCAGGGCGGAGTTCCAGTCGGAGGCGTACTGGCCGAGGAACTGCTGTGCGCCGAGCGTGACCGTCCGCGACCCCTCCTTGGGGGCGAGGAGCAGCGGGAACCAGAGGTCGTTCCAGACAGGCAGCATCGTGAAGACAGCCACGGCGGCGAGGCCCGGGCGCACGAGCGGCAGCGTCAGCGAGAAGACGCGGTACTCCCCCGCACCGTCGACGCGCGCCGCATTCTTCAGGTCGCTCGGCACCTGCTTCATGAACTGGGTCATCAGGAAGATCCCGAGCGGGATCCCCATCGCCGTATAGACGAAGACGAGCGCCGCGAGCGGCCCGTAGGTCGGCCCGAAGATCCAGCCGATCCCGCGGTCGCCGCTCAGCAGGCCCATGTCCTTCGTCAGGCGCAGGATGCTGACCGTCCCGAGCCGGATCGGGATCATGATCCCGATGGCGAAGAAGATCGCGAGCAGCGTGTTGCCCATGAAGCGGTACTCCGACAGGGCGTAGGCCGCCATCGCCGAGAGCGTCATCACCAGGAAGACGGTCGCGACCGTGACGATGATGCTGTTCTTGAAGTAGATCTCGAAGTGGCCGATGTCCGCGACGGTCTTGTAGCCGACGAAGTCGAAGTTGCCCTTCCAGGGCACGCTGAACGGGTGCGCGAAGATCGCGTTCGCCGGCTTCAGCGAGTTGGAGATGATCAGGAGCACCGGCGCGAGCGCGATGCACGTGTAGAGGATCAGCACGCCGTGCACGCCGACGTGGCTCCACTGAAACGGCGCTCTGCGCGGCCGGTCGGGCAGCGGTCTGTCGACGGCGATGCTCATTACATCTCGTAGGTCTGGACGCGCCGCGCCCAGCCGAACATGTAGACGAGGACACCGAAGAGGATGATCAGGAACATCGCTGTCGCCACGGTGGCGCCCATGGCGTCGCTCCCGGACTGGAGCTGGAAGCCGAATGCGGTGCGGTAGAAGAACGTTCCGAGGATGTCGCTGCTGAATTCGGGGCCCGCGAGCGCGCCCTGGACCGTGTAGATCAGGTCGAAGGCGTTGAAGTTGGCGATGAACGTGACGATCGTGATCACGCCCAGCATCGGGAGGATGAGCGGCAGCGTCACGCTGCGGAAGACGCGCAACGCGCCCGCGCCGTCCACCTTCGCGGCCTCGATGATGTCGTGGGGGATCGCGATCAGGACGGCGTAGAAGAAGATCATCGGTATCCCGACCCACTGCCACACCGACATGAGCGAGAGCGTCGGCAGCGCAGTCGAGCTCTGACCGAGGTAGGGCGTGTCGACGATGCCCCAGAGCGGGCTGAGGATGTGCGACCAGATGAAGCCGATGACGACGACCGAGAGCACCGTCGGCACGAAGATGAGCGTGCGGTACACCGCCTGCCCGCGGACGCCCTGGACCGTGAGGAGCAGCGCCAGGAGCAGGGCGATCGGGTTCTGCACGAGCGAGTGGAAGAGGAAGAAGACGACGTTGTGCTTCAACGCGTTCCAGAAGGCGTGCGAGTAGGTCGAGTCGCCGAAGAGCGTGCGGAAGTTGTCCAGCCCGACGAAGTTGCCTGCGTCGCTGAACATGCTCAGCCGCAGCGAGTCCAGCAGGGGATAGACCATGAAGGTCGTGTAGATCACGAACGCCGGCACGATGAACACGAGCCGGTGCCACGGGAACCGGCGCACGCGCGGCCGGAAGGTCCGCCGCCGGTTGGCGGCGGACCCCAACGGATCGAGCTGTTCGCTCTCCGTGGTACGGAGCTCTTTCTCGATCGTCGTTTCCGGCAACGTCATCGCTCTAGTCTCGAGCTACTTCTTCTTCGGGTGGTACCACTTGTTGAGACCCTTCTGCAGGCGGGAGGTTGCCTGAGCCGGGGTCATCGTGCCGTTCAGCACGCCCGCGCTCGTGGCCCAGAGCTCGTTCTCGAGGTTCGGGTTGCCCCGCGAGAGGATCTGGTACGAGTTGCGGATCGTGGACTTGCACTGACCGCGCCACGACACGAACGTCTTGGCGAGCGGGTCCTTCAGCGAGACCGGCTTCGTCTGCAGCGAGAAGAAGCCCGGCAGCGCGTTCGCGTAGAGCGAGCCGAACTCCGGCGAGGCGACCCACGTGAGGAAGGTCTTCGCCGCGGTTGCGTTCTTGCTGTGGGCGTTCAGGCCCATCGCGATGTCGGTGTGGTCGCTGATGTAGCACGTCTTCTGGCCTGCCGGAAGCGGCGGCTTGAACGCGCCCATCTTGAACTTCGCCTTCGCGGTGAAGCCGGCGATCTCCCACGAGCCCGCGGGGTAGATCGCAGCCCGGCCGGAGGTGAACAGGTTCTGCGCGTCGGCGTACTGCACCGACGATGCACCCTTGGGCAGATACGGGCGCCACTTCGCGAGTGACTTGAACGTGTTCAGGTACGGCTTGTCGGTGAGCTTCGCCGTGCCGGCGATCAGTGCGAGTCGGCCGGCCTCGCCCTTCCAGTAGTTCGGGCCGATGTTCTGGAAGCCCATCGTCGCGGCCTCCCACTGGTCATGCGTGCCAAGTGCGAGCGGCGTGTAGGAGCCGTCCTTCTTGATCTTGGCCAGCGCTGCCCAGAACTGCGCCTCGGTCTTCGGCACTGCGATGCCGACCTTCTTGAACGCGTCCTTGTTGTAGATGAAGCCGTGGATGACCGACGCCATCGGGACGCAGAACGTCGTCTTGGCGTCATCGGTGATCCATGCCGACTTTGCGACCGAGCCGAAGTTGCTCAGGCCCGAGAGCCCGTTCAGCGAGGCGAGGTAGCCCTCCTGGTAGAGCTTCAGCGACTCGTCGAACGGCCGGCAGCTGACGACGTCGCCGGCTGTGCCGCCCTTCAGCCTCGCCGACAGTGCGGCGTTGTACTCGGTCGGCGCGGTCGGGGCGAACTTCACCTTGATGTCCGGGTGCGACTTCTCGAACGCCGGGATGATCTTGGTGTCCCAGATCGACTGGTCGTCGGTGCGCCAGCTCTCGATCGTGATGGTGGTCGCCTTCGTCTGTGCGCTCGCCGCTGCGGCGATGGCGATCGCGATGGCGATGATCCCGACGAGCAACGCGCCGAGCTTGCGTCCTGCTCTCATGCTCCAACCTCCTTCTCGTCCTGCGAATGCCGCGGCTCTGGCAGGAGCCGCAAGCGAGGGGTCGTTCCGCGATCTCCCGCGGCGATGCTCAGCCGGTCCGGGGCGCTACGGGGGCGGGCGCCGGCAGAGGGGCGTCCAGCGTGAGGCAGCGCGAAGGGGACCGGCATCAGGCAATAGAGCGAGGGCGGGGGCGGATTCGTTATCGGGTGGTTACAGCCGCTTACCCGGTGGTCGTGTTGCTGTTCCCGAGCGTCCCGTCGGAGCTGTAGATCCGCACGGTCGTTCCCTTTGCGACCTGGCTGTCGGGCGTCGGATCCTGGCGCACGATCGTCCCGGCGGCCGCCGCGCCTGCGACGGTGACGAGGTCGGCCTTGAGGCCGAGCTGCTGCAGGGTGGCGAGGGCGGCCGACTGATCCGTCCCGACCACGGACGGCACGCTGACCTGGCTGTTCGCCGGGTTCGAGACGTTCACGTTGACCTTCGCGCCGGGCTTCAGCTTCGTGCCCGGGGCGGGCGACTGCGCGACGACGGTGTTCGGCGGCTCCGGCGAGTCCACCTGATGGGTGACCGGCGTCAGGCCGAGCGCCTGCAGCTGGGCGACCGCCTTCGCCTGGGTCAGGCCGCGCAGGGCCGGCACCGCGACGAGGTTCGGGCCCTTGGCGACCGTGTAGGACACCGCGTCGCCCGGAGCGACCCTCGAGCCCTCGGCCGGATCCTGGGAGAGCACCGTCCCCTTCGGCTGGTCGGAGGCGACGACGGAGGGCTGCGGCGTCAGCTTCAGGCTCGTGAGCAGCCGGCTCGCTGCCTCCGCCTTCAGGCCGACGAGCTTCGGGAGCTTGACCGTCGCCGCTTGGGCGGTGACGAGGCCGACCCGCCCGTTCTTCTCGAGCTGGGCACCGCCGTTCGGGTCCTGGCGGAGCACGGTCCCGTTCCCGTCCTTGCGCGGCACGCGGATGATGTCCACGGCGAAGCCTTTCGCCTCCAGCTGCGCCTGAGCGTTCGCGAGCGGCAGGCCGACGACGGTCGGGACACGGGTCGTGTCCGTGCGTGAGAGCCCCCAGAAGATCGCCCCGATCGCGAGCGCGGCGAAGAGCGCTGCGACGAGCCAGCCCCAGATGTCGTAGCCGCGGCGCGGCGGCGCGGGCGGGATGTCCTCTGTGACGTACTCCTCGTGCACGCGGCGCGCGGCCGGGGCGACCGGCTGGACGATCGTCTCCTGCTCTGCCGGCGGCGTGCGGCGGATTCCCATGCCGCCCAAAATGCCCGGCGGGGAAGCTGTTAAACGGCGCTCGCGGTCAACGCCTGAACTGGCGGTCGTGCCACGACGGGGCAGGAGCGGCCTCGAGCAGCGCGCGCCCGCCACGTGGATCGCGATAGGCGAAGTCGGCCTTCTCCTCGTCCCAGGCGACTTCGAGGAGCCCGCTCTTGACCCGGTGGTCGAGCCAGGCGCCGCGGAACACGAGCTTGCGCAGCCAGTAGACGAGCGACTCGCCCTCGCGCGTCGCCAGCGTCTCCCAGTTGCGCACCAGGTAGCGACCGAGGTCGGAGCGGGGCGACTCGATCAGCCCGGTCGCGACGAGCTCCACCAGGTCGCCGCTCTCGTCGCCGTCCAGCTCGTTGTCGCCGATCACGCCCAGCCGGACCGCGGCCGCCGTGACGCGCTGCTCGAAGTCGCCCGTGTTGAAGCCGAAGCGGTAGTCCTGGAACTCGACGTGGTAGTCGTCCCCGGAGGAGTAGTCGCCTTCGGTCATGTCCCAGCAGGATACGCTCGCCTGGATGGCACTTCGAACGACGATCGTCTCGGGCTTCCTCGCGGTCACGACGCTTCTCCTCGCGTGGCTCGCTGACTGGTCGGTGACGCGCGCCGTCCTGCTCTCGCCGGTCTTCGTCGTGCTGGGCGGGCTGCTCGGGTTCTGGGTGCTCGTCGCGCTGCGCTCGTATCGCGATGCCTCGCGCCCGCGCCGGGTCGCGACGATTGCGATCGCGGTGCTCGTCGTGCTCGCGATCGCCCAGCTCGTCCTGAACCGGCTCGGCGTGACGCTCCCCAGCGAGCGGTTCTAGCCGCTCGAGTGCCGTCCGGGCTGCTGCGTACCGTTCGCGGCCCATGGAAGAACGGAACTGGACGCTCAGCAGCTGCGACGCAGGCCTTGCGGCCTCGCTCGCGCGTGAGCTGGACGTGAGCGAGATCGTGGCGAGCGTGCTCGTCCGGCGCGGCTTCGGCGACGCGGAGCAGGCGCGCCGCTTCCTCGCCGCCGAGGACGGCCCGCACGACCCGTTCCTGCTCGGCGACATGGCCGCGGCGTGCGAGCGGCTCCGCGCGGCGATCGCCGCGGGCAAGCGCATCTGTGTGCACGGCGACTATGACGTGGACGGGATCAGCGCGACCGCGCTCGCCGTCCTGATCCTGCGCGAGCTCGGCGCCGACGTGCAATGGCACCTGCCGAGCCGCTTCGAGGAGGGCTACGGCCTGCGCTCCTCGACGCTGGGCCGGCTCGCCGAGGCTGGCTGCGCGCTCGTGCTCACCGTCGACTGCGGGATCACCGCGGTCGAGGAGGTGCGGCATGCGCACGCACTCGGGCTCGAGGTGATCGTCACCGACCACCATCGCCCCACCGACGAATGGCCGGCGTGTCCCGTGGTCGCGCCGCTCAAGGGCGACTACCCGTTCACGGG
>JAWVDX010000268.1:0-7275 GCA_033857015.1 Gaiellaceae bacterium | reverse complement strand
TGCTAACGAGCGAGCCGGCGGGGGTCGCGGCGCTGCTGCTCGGCCTCTACGCGTGGCGGCGCGGGAGGCGGGCGCTCGCGACGGTCGCGCTCGCGGCGGCCTGTCTGATCAAGGAGCCGTTCGTCCTCGTGCCGCTCGGCATCGCGCTCTTCCAGCTCGTCGAGTGGGTGCGCGCGCAGGACGGTTCCGAGCGCTCCTCGCTGCGCGCGCTCGTCACGCGGTGCGCGCCGCTCGCGCTCGCACCACTGCCCTTCGCCTGCTGGTACGCCTACGTGTGGCAGCGCTTCGACGCCTTCCCCGCGCACCAGGTGCGGGGCTTCGCGGGCCTGCCGTTCGCGGGCTGGATCGACACGCTGCGGCGGGCCGCGTCCTTCAACGACGGCGACTTCCCCACGGCTCAGATCGGTGCGGCGACGATTCCGCTCGTCGTCGTGATCGGGCTAGCGCTCGTCATCGGCGCGGTGCGCTCCCTGCGCGCGCGGTCCGAGGTGGAGGTGGTCTTCCTGCTGTTCGCGCTCCTCGCCTTCTCGCTCAACTGGTGGAGCCTGCTCTACCCCAAGGATCTCGTCCGGGAGCTCGCCGTTCAGCTCGTCCTGCTCCCGTACGTGTTCGCGCCCGGACTCGCGAGCCGACAGCCGGGCCGGGTCGCGCCGGAGGACGGCGACGTACTGGTAGGCGAAGAGTGACGGCCACACCGCCCGGCCCGCGCGGTCGAGCGCGTGGGCGACCGCTCTGAGCGGCCGCTCTCGTGACCCGCCTGCGTCCCGGTCGAGGATCTCGAGCGGGATCCCCGTCACGCGCCGCCTGGTGACGAGCCAGCCGGCCCGGTAGGCCAGCCTGCTGAAGCTCCGCCACGTGAAGAAGCGCATGTGCGTCGCGTCGAGGATCCCGCGGTGGTCGTAGTCGAAGTGCCCGAGCCCGATGCGCACCCGGGGGTACCAGTGCGCGACGTTCGGCACGCTGGTGACGAGGGCCGCGGCGGGGGTGCAGACGTCGTGGAGCTCGCGCAGGAGGCTCGCCGGGTCGCGGAGGTGCTCCAGGACGTCGGCGGCGAGCACGAGGTCGTACGGCCCCGCCTCCACGACCTCCGTCGGGAGCCCGGCGTCGAGGTCGGCGACGACGAGCGTGTCCACGCGCGCCTCCGTCCCGGGCGGCGGGTCCGCGTCGACGCCGACGACGACGTGACCGCGCGAGCGGAGCTCGTCCGCGAGGAGGCCGCCGCTGCAACCCAGGTCGAGCACCCGCCCCTGCGGCAGCTGCTCCACCTCGCCGAGCACGACGCGGTGGCTCGCGTCCGGCGCGTCCTTCCAGGCGTACGCGGTCGACCACCGCGCCAGGTGCGACGCTCCGAAGCCGAGTCGCGCGAGCCGGTAGCGCGTGACGTCCATGCAGACGTCCCTGGCGTACGCCAGCCCGTTGACGCGGCAGATCTCGTCGCCGTAGTAGGTCGGGATCGGCACCTCGACGATCCGCGCGTCCGAGTCGTAGAGCTGGAGGAGCACCTCGGTGTCGAAGTCGAAGCCGTCGCTGTTCTCCTCGAACGCGACCTTGTCGAGCGCCGCGAGCGAGAAGGCCCGGTAGCCGGAGTGCCACTCGGAGAGGACGAGTCCCGAGACCCGGTTCTGGAAGCGCGTCAGGACCTTGTTGCCGACGTACTTGTAGAGCGGCATCCCCCCGCGCCGCGCTCCACCCGGGGCCAGCATGCGCGAGCCGAGCACGACGTCCGCGCGGCCCTCGAGCAGCGGCGCCACCAGGTCGGGCAGCACCTCGGGCGCGTACTGGCCGTCGCCGTGGAGGAGCACCGCGATGTCGACGTCGTGCTCGCGCAGCCAGCGGTACCCGAACTTCTGGTTGCCGCCGTAGCCGAGGTTGCGTCCCTGACGGACGATGGAGATCGGCCGCGACTCGTGTGCGCGCTGATGCTCGAGCGCCACCTCGAATGTCGTGTCGGTCGAGTAGTCGTCACTCACGAGCACGACCTCGATCGACGGCCAGAAGGACGCCGGGATCCGGTCCAGGACGTCGTTGAGCGTCGAGACGGCGTTGTACGCGACGACGAGGATGCCGATCCGCGGACGGCTCATCCCGGCAGTCTAGACAGGCCTTTCGGAGCGTCCGAGCCGCTCAGAAGAGCACGACCGCCGGTTTCGTTTGCGGCAATGGGCGATTCCGGCGCAATCTCACCACGCAGGCCGGTTCTCACGCTTTCCGGCGTACGCCAGAATGAGCGCTTGGACTACGAGCTCGTCACGCTGAACCACATCCAGGTCGCGATGCCGCCAGGCGGGGAGCCGGAGGCGATCGCCTTCTACGCCGGCCTGCTGGGACTGCAGCACGTCGCCAAGCCCCCCGAGCTGGCCGGGCGAGGCGGCTGCTGGTTCCGCGGCGCACGGCTCGAGCTCCACCTGGGGGTGGAAGCCGGCTTCCGCCCGGCGCGCAAGGCCCACCCCGCCTTCGCCGTGCGCGGGCTCGCGGCCCTGCGCGCCCGGCTCGAGGCGGCCGGCGCCGAGGTCGTAGACGACGAGCAGCTCGCTGGCTACGAACGCTGCTACGTGTACGACCCCTTCGGCAACCGCCTGGAGCTGATGGAAGTGCTCTAGCGGCAGGCTCTGACGGGACGTTGCTCGGCCGCCGCCTGGCATTCTCCCCGCGATGGAGCAGCGTGCACTCGGAGCAACCGGGATCGAGGTCGGCGAGATCGGCCTCGGCACGTGGCAGCTGGGGGGCAACGAGCTCTGGGGCGGCCCCGACGAGGTCGAGTCGCTCGCGATCGTCGAGGCGGCGCTGGCCGAGGGCTGCACTCTCTTCGACACGGCGCCCGGCTACGCGGGCGGCGGCAGCGAGACGGTGCTCGGGAAGGCGCTCGCGGGACGCCGCCACGAGGTCGTCCTCTGCACGAAGTTCGGCCACACCGCCGATGGCGCGACGGACTTCGGCGTCGAGCGGCTCGGCCCGCTGCTGGAGGACAGCTTCGCCCGGCTGCGCACCGACTATGTCGACCTGTTCCTCCTGCACAACCCGCCGCCGGAGTTGCTCAGGCCCGAGGCGCCGCACTGGGCCGCGCTCGAGCGGCTGCACGACGAGGGGCTGATCCGCGCCTACGGGGCCTCGGTGGACTGGTCCGCCGACGTGGACGCCGCGGTGGCCGCGGGCGCCCAGGTGCTCGAGGTGCTGCTGAACGCGTTCCACCAGGAGCCGCTGCCGGCGCTGCGGCGGGCGCAGGACGCCGGCGTCGGCGTGATCGTGAAGGTGCCGCTCGACTCCGGCTGGCTGAGCGGGAAGTACCGCGCGGGGTCGTCGTTCGAAGGGGTTCGCGACCGCTGGAGCGACGACGTGATCGCGCGCCGGGCGGAGCTCGTGGAGCGCTTCGAGGCGCTCCTGCCGGCCGGTGTCGCGACGGCGCAGGCCGCGCTCGCCTTCCTGCTCGCGCAGGCGCCCGTCTCGAGCGTGATCCCCGGCGCGAAGTCGGTCGCCCAGCTGCGCGACAACCTCGCCGCGGCGGACGAGCCGCTGCCGGCCGGGACGGTTGCCGCGATCGAGCAGCTGTGGGCGGGTGAGCTGGCCGCCGAGCCGCTCCCCTGGTGATCCGGGGCGGGGGGTCGTCGGACGGCGCTGACAGGGCTACGATGCGGAGAAGCCGCAGCTTCGCTCCCTAGGAGGTCCGCATCCCCTTCAACGCCGAATCGGCGCTCGTAGGTCAAGAGCGGGCGACGCTTGCCCTGGCGCTGGACGTGCTCGACGAGCTGCCGGACGCGGTCACCGTCCAGTCCGAGAGCGGCCTCGTCTACGCGAATCGCGAGTCGCTTCGCCTGCTGGGCTTCGACACGATCGAGGAGCTCGTCGCGACGCCCATCGAGGAGTTCATAAGGCGCTTCGAGACCTTCGACGAGCTGGGGCGCCCCTACTCGCCCGAGGATCTGCCGGGGCGCCGCGTCCTGCGAGGCGAGCCGTACGCCGAGAAGCTCCTGCGGAACGTCGTGCGGGCCACCGGCGAGGAGTCGTGGCGCCTTGTCCAGGCGCGCCCGCTCGAGACGGCGGACGGCCGGCTCGCCATCAACGTCCTGCGCGACGTCACGGAGCTGAAGCACGCCGAGTCCGGCCTGCGCCTCCTGGTCGACGTGAGCGCCGCCCTCACGAGCTCCCTCGACATCCGGGAGAGCGTGGAGGCGGTCGCCGAGGTGCTCGTCCCGGCGCTCGTGGACGCGGTGCTCGTCGAGACGGCGGAGGAGCTCCTCGTCGCCCACTCGCACGAGCCGGACCTCGAGCAGGCGCTCCGCACCCTGGCGGAGGGAGGCCTGACGCCCGCGGCGCGCGTCGACCAAACCGAGATGGAGCTTCCCGAGCTCGGTGGCGTCACGCTCGTGCGCGTCCCGCTCATGCTGCGCGACGAGTCGATCGGCACGCTCACGCTCGTCACGACGAGCGCCCGCTGGCGCCTCGGCGAGTCGGAGCTGACGCTCGCCGAGCTCATCGGCCGCCGCATCGCCACCGCGCTGGAGCGCGCGCAGCTCCACGCCGCGACCGAGGACGCGCAGCGCCGCCTCCGCTTCGCGGCCGAGGCCTCGGCGGTGCTCGCCGGCTCGCTCCAGTACGAGGAGACGCTCGCGCGGCTGCTGCGCCTCGCGGTGCCCGAGCTCGCGGACTGGTGCATCGTCGACGTGCTCGAGCCCGACGGCCGCATCGACCGCGTGGCGGCCGCCGCGGCGGAGCCGCACAAGCAGGCGCTGCTCGACGAGCTGCGGCGCGGCTACCCGCCCAGCCTCGACTCGCCGCAGCCGGCCTCGACGGCGCTGCGCACCGGCGAGACGACGCTCTTCCCCGCCTTCGACGCCGAGAGCCTGCGGGCCACCGTGGTCGACGAACGTCACCTCGAGCTGCTGGAGGGCCTCGCGCCCCGTACCGCGCTCGCCGTGCCGCTCGTCGCGCACGGCGCGACGGTCGGGGCGCTCACGCTCGCCTGGTCGGAGTCCGAGCGCGCCTACGACGCCGACCTCACCGAGCGCGCCGAGGAGCTCGCCTCCCGGGCGGCGCTCGCCGTCGCGAACTCCCGCCTCTACCTCGAGGCGCAGAACGCGCAGAGACGCCTCGCGCTGCTGGCCCGGGAGAGCGCCGAGCTGTCCTCCTCCCTCGACTACGAGCAGACGCTGAAGGGCGTCGCCGAGCTCGCGGTCCCGGACTTCGCCGACTGGTGCGTGGTCGACGTCCTCGAGGACGATCGGCTCGAGCGGATCGCCGTCGCGCACGCCGACCCGGCGAAGATCGAGCTCGTCGAGGAGCTGCGCCGCAGCTACCCGCCCGAGCAGGACATGGGGCCCGCGAGCGTCGCGCGCACCGGCCAGAGCGAGCTGCTGCAGCTCTCGGATGAGCTGCTCGTGGCGAGCGCGCGCGACGAGCGCCACCTGAGCCTGCTGCGCGCACTCGACCTCGGCTCCTACATCTGCGCGCCGATGGTCGCCCGCGGCGTCTCGCTCGGCGCGCTCACCTTCGTCGCGGGCTCGAGCCGGCCCGCCTACGGCGACGACGACCTCGCCCTGGCCGAGGACCTCGCCCGGCGGGCGGCGACCGCGATCGACAACGCGCGGCTCTACCAGCAGGCCGAGGAGCGCGGCGAGGCCGCCCGCGCGCTCGCCTACGTGGGCGACGGCGTCTTCCTCGTCGACCGCCAGGGCTTCCTGCGCCTCTGGAACCCGGCCGCCGAGGCCGTGACCGGGCTTGCCGCCGCAGACGTGATCCACCGTCCCGTCGCCGAGGCGATCCCCGGCTGGGACTCGGTCGCCTTGCGGATCCCGGTCGGCTCGGCTCCCGGCGCGCAGGCCCGGCGGCCCGAGACGGTGCCGCTCGAGCTCGACGGCCGCGAGGTCTGGCTCTCGATCGCCGGCGTCGCCTACCCCGGCGGGACGGTCTACGCGTTCCGCGACCTGACCGAGGAGCACCGGATCGAGCGCCTGAAGAGCGACTTCGTCTCGACCATCTCCCATGAATTGCGCACACCGCTCGCGGCGATCTACGGCGCCGCGCTGACCCTGCGCCGCGACGACATCGTGCTGGAGCACGACCAGCGCGACGGGCTCCTCTCGGTGATCGCGACGGAGTCCGACCGGCTCGCACGGATCGTCCACGACGTGCTCTATGCGAGCCGGATCGAGACGGGCTCGCTCAACGTGACGATCGAGAGCGCCGACGCGTACGCGCTCGCCCGCGCGATCGTGGACGCGGCGCGCACCCACAAGCCTCCCGGCGTCGAGATCAAGCTGAGCGCTGCGAAACGCCTGCCCCGCGTGGCCGCCGACCCCGACAAGGTGAGCCAGGTGCTCTCGAACCTGCTCGAGAACGCGGTCAAGTACTCCCCGGAGGGCGGCGAGATCGAGCTGCGCCTGGAGCCGGTCGGCCGCTCGCTGCGCTTCTCGGTGCGCGACCAGGGCATCGGGATCCCGCGCCCGGAGCACGACCGCATCTTCGAGAAGTTCTACCGCCTCGATCCGGACCTGACACGAGGCGTCGGCGGCACCGGGCTCGGCCTGTACATCTGCCGCGAGGTCATCCGCCGCATGGGCGGCCGGATCTGGGTGCAGTCCCGCGAGAGGAAGGGCTCCACCTTCTTCTTCGAGCTACCGCTCGTCTAGCCCATGGAACCCGCGAAACCATGGATCCCATGTAACTAGTGCGTAGCACAGGCGGGGCGGCCCGTCGGCCGCCCCGTGTCCCCTCGGTCCCTGGTCCGCTTAGTACGCGCCAGGAGGGCCGTCGTCCACCACGGTCGTGCGGCGGCGGCCACCCGTGCCGCCCCAGCTCGACCAGAAGAGCAGCGAGAGCAGAATGCCCACGGCTCCGACGATCATGAGGATCCAGCCGATCGTGTTGATGCTGACGCCCGAAACGGTCGCGTCCACCGCGAAGGTGAGAATCGCTCCGACGGCGATCAGGAAAAGGCTAACTCCGAGTCCCATTTCCTCCTCCTTCCTGTACGCCCCGGATGGGCGTTCGGGTGCAAAACGTCACGAACCCCTGAATGGATACGGGGTAAGCGTGCAATCCCTTCCGCCAATCCAGTAGTCTCGCCGCGGTGACCAGGCGGTCGGTTCTTCAGCTCATCGTGATCGGCGCGGTCGCGGGCGCAGCGGCCACCGTCGTCGCTCTCGCGCTGCCGTGGCTGCCCCACGTTGCGTCCAAGGAAGGCGAGCGGATCGACTTCGTCTTCTGGTTCGTCACCTGGATCTGCATCGCCGTCTTCGCCGTCGTCGCGGCCGTCCTCGGGACGGCGCTGCTCAGCTTCCA